>JAIYDB010000054.1 GCA_027487695.1 Cytophagaceae bacterium
CTGCCTTCGGAAGAGGAGCGTCAAGCATTTTACGAGGCGTTGAAGAAGAAGTTTTCAGGTAGTCCAAAAGCAGGGGAAGTGCTTATTACTTATGGTTATGAAGGTAGCGGGCGCACAAAAATTACGCCGATTCAGGTTGGTGGCAATGCCGATTTGTTCCGCGAATGGGCTGCGGATGCTACCCAGCGCATTATTACAGCCCACGGACTTACTTCGCCAGCGATGATTGGTTTACCAGCAAAGGCAGGACTTTCAGCAAGCGGACAAGAACTCAATGCCGCCTTTGAGCAATTTCAGCAAGTGCAAGTAAAGCCCGTGCAGCAAGTGTTGGTAGGTGCTATGCAGGAACTGATACAATATACCCCTCAATCCAAAGCAAAGACTGATTTAAGCATCAGTAATTTGAAACCTATCCGTCAGGTTTTTGCAGAAGGTTTGCTACGTGAAATTCTATCAACCAATGAGTTGAGAAACGAAATAGGCTATCCACCCCAAAACCCTTCTAACTAATGGCACTGATTTCAAAAGAAGATATAGCCCGTTGGGCAACAAGCTTGCCTCAGGTAGAAGGCTACCAATGGTCGGCTGAAATTGGGATAATGGAGCAAGAAATGGTCGTGCCTTTGGTGGGACCAGCATATTGGCAGCAACTCAAAACAGAACAAGTCAATGCCCAATTCACTGAACCTAGTTTAGAATTGATGCAACTGCTTACTCCTGCAATGGTGTTTTATGCTGCCTATTTGGCCCTGCCTAGTTTGCTGCTTTTGCAAACTGAAGTGGAACGATGGAACGCCAAAATTGCCCAGGAGCGACGCAGCCACTACTTAAGCAGGGCACGGTTTTATGCCCAACAAGTGCTGCAATTGGTCAAGGAAAAGCCAGCAGATTACCCATTGGTAAACCCGATTAAGGCTTTACTGCCCAAGAATTTCCCTGTATTTATTCCGAATTAAAAAGCCTAAATCCACTATGAAAACAATCTATTTAGAGGCAGGTCATCACCTATCTGATCCTGGGGCGGTTACCCAAACGCCAGATGGTCAACTCACTGAAGCTCCCTTAACTACAGCTTTACGCAATTCAGTGGCGGTAAAATTGAATGAGTTGGCCGCTTTACAAAGCAAAGCCGTTTTGGTGGTAACTGATTCCGATGCCATGAATTTGTCGCAAACTATTGCCCACGCTGGCAGACAAACCAAAGCAGGCGATATTGTTTGCAGTATTCACTTTAATGCAGGTCCGCTAGCGGCAAGTGGTACTGAAACCTTTATTGCCTTCCCAGCCTCAGAAGCTGAAAGACTGCTTGCTCAAAGACTTCAAAAGGCAATGTGTACTGTTTTGCAACTCCCTAACCGAGGCGTAAAAACCGAGTTACAATCCGCAAGACGGAGGTTGGGCATTTTGCACCACCCAGCGCATAATGTATTGGTAGAGGTTTGCTTTATCACCAATGCTACCGACCTAGGCACCTACCTCCAAAAGCAAGCATTGGTGGCAGAAGCCATCGCTAAGAGTCTGTTAATGAGTGTTTAATTTCCATTTATCATAAAACCCCATTTCAAACAATGAATCAAGTATTAAACAGAATTACCCAGCCAACTCCCCGCTTTTTCAAGCGTTTGCGCAATGTAGGTATTGTATTAGCCTCTGTTGCAGGCGCAGTATTAGCGGCACCCGTTGCTCTGCCTATTGCAGTAATTACTGCGGCAGGCTACCTCACTGTGGCAGGGGGCGTACTTACCGCCGTTAGCCAAATGACAGTAGAGGGAGAGTAAAAAAAGGAACCCCGTGGTTAAATACTGCGGGGTTTTGTTTTGAAAAGGTAGCGCTTAATGCACATACCTTTTCTTAGGAGTATCAACCACAAATTGAACAGGTATTACGCATTTTACTCGTACGGTTTTGCCACCTTGTTTGCCGGGAATCCAGTTGGGCATTTGTTTCGCAGCTTTATAGGCAGCGGAGTCTAAGCCGTAACCTAGGCGCTTAACTACCTCAAATTCAGAAAGACTGCCATCTACCTCTACTATAAATTGAACATAGACATTTCCGCCCATTTTTTTATCTAAAGCCTCCTGAGGGTACACAATTTTGCTATGAATAAACTTATTCATAGCATCTTGTCCACCTACAAATTCAGGCATTTGCTCAACTACTGAATAAACAGATTTATCTGTCTGTTTGGAGTTTTGCGCCAAAGAAATAATCGGATTGGTAATAAACAATCCAATTATTAAAAGTAATAAACCTTTTGCCTTCATTTTGATTTTGGAGATTTAATTACTTTTTCTTAGGTTTTTCTTCTTCTAATCTAAAGTCAATAGGTATTACACATCTCACCCTTACTGCTTTGCCACCATTTTTTCCAGGTAACCATTTTGGCATCAATTTAGAGGCACTTAATGCAGTAGAATCTAACTGAGCTTGTACACCTCGTACTATTTCGAACGATTTAAGGGAACCATCTGTTTCTACAATAAATTGAACATAAACTATTCCTTGCATATTAGCTTCAATTGCAGTTTTAGGGTATTTGATATTGCTTGCTAAGAAGCTAATCATTTTATCATTACCACCAGGAAATTGTGGCATTACTTCAACTACTGAAAGTGGTTCTTCTACCTCAATAGGGGTTTGTGCAAATACACTTGAACTGCTAAAAGCAAACAATACTATCACTAAACCAAAAACTATTTTCTTCATAAAAATTGGGCTGTTTATACTTTGTAAATATAAACAGCCCTTCGCATATTTTAAAATAATTTTTAGTTAGCTAGTTTAAATTCTACTGGTATCACACATCTAACTTTTACGTTATACTTTCCATTACGTCCGGGCGACCAATTAGGCATTTGTTTGGCTGCTTCTAATGCCTTTTCATCTAGTCCATAACCAAGTCCTCTTAATACTTCAAAGTCTGCTAAAGTACCATCTTTGTTCACTATGAATTGGATATATACTTTACCTTGTCTATCTGCATTCAAGGCCTGACTTGTATAGGTAATGCGTTTTGAAAGGAACTTAATCATTGCATCAGAACCACCAGGAAATTCAGGCATAAACTCAACGATATCTTCCACTTTTTCATCCGTTGTTCCGGATTGATTACCTCCAGATCCTCCACCATCGCCAGTTGGCATACCAGTACCAGTTCCTGCAGGGTTATCAGAGCCTCCAGTTCCAACTCCGCTACCTCCAGTAGTTTTGCCAAAGTTTACATTGGTCATGGTATCAGTTTTTGGGAGAGTATCAACATCCTTATCGGAGATTACATATTGCCCAGATTTCACCGTTTTACCACCAGATTGTTGAGGAGTAGGTTCAGGTTTAATAGGATCCGCTGCCTTGGGTTGGGTAAATATGGGTTCTAACTCAATGGGTGGAATAATACCCAAACCCGTTTTTACAGCAGGGAAAAAGTAACCAATCAGTTTACTTATACCTATAGGTACTGCAAACAACATCACGAAGATTACAACCGCTCTCACTAAGGCTTTCACCATAGTTTGGTTGTAGCTATTGCGCAGTTCGTAGGCACCATAGCTTTTATTGCGTCCTTCAAAAACGATATCGGTTAACGATAAGGTACTGTAATTGGTGTTTGGCATAAAACGAGGGTTTTGGTTAAAGGCAATGGCTTTCCCCGAGCAAGGTTTTTTGCTCTTTTGTAATCGGGAAATTCACTGCTTATTTATACTGAAAACTAATAAGTATGCCGTTTATTGTTTCTTGAAAAATAAATTCAGAAAAATTTTATTACGTATTAAAATCAAAAAAGCCAGCACAATAATTGCGCTGGCTTTCAGTTTTACTATGTTATGTATTAGTTACCGCCTTCTAGTTTAAATTCTACAGGGATAACGCATTTTACTTTTACAGCTCTACCGCCTTGCTTTCCTGGTTTCCAGTTTGGCATAAGCTTAGAGGCACGTAAGGCTTCTTCATCTAGACCGAAACCAACGCCACGTACTACTTCAAAACCTGTAAGTTCGCCATTGCTACCTACAATAAATTGAACATAAACACGACCTTGTTTTTCGCTTCTGATGGCTTGCTGAGGATATTTAATACTCTTAGCAAGAAAGGCAATCATTTTTTCCTGACCTCCAGGGAATTCTGGCATTTCTTCCACCACTGAAAGAATTTCTTCTTCTACTGGTGCTTCTACTACAGTTCCTGTACCGCCTGGGGTTCCTTCTACAACAACCTCGTTAGGGTCGGCATTTGGGTCACCTTGTACGGTTTCGGTACTAGCAACGGCATCTTTCAGCTCGTCGTTCTTAATGATTTCTTCTTTTACTTCCTCATCCTTAGCAACCTCTGGAGGCAAGAACCTAACGGTGCTTACTTTTGGAGGTGGCGGTGCTGCACTCGCTGGTGGCGGTGGCGGCGGCGGTGGAGTATTAGGATCAAGCGGTGGCGGCGGGGCCAACTTGGTTTCTACAGTGATTTCTTCAACTTCTTCAGTAGATGAAAGTGCTTCCTGTATTTTACTAATAGCGATAGGTCCAACTAAAATCAAAAACAGAATTACTATAGCCCAAACTGAGGCTAAAATTGAACGTTTCTGGTATTTAGTACGTAGTTCGTACGCACCGTAAGCTTTATTACGGTATTCAAAGATTATATCTTCGAGCGATACTTTGTTTGATTGGTAATCTAACATCTTTTCTCTTTTCGTTTAATTACCGTGGTTATTGTGCTGGAGCAGCTGCAGGTGCGGCTGTTGGGCCTCCTTTAGCTTTCTCAATCAGTTCTTCATCGTCTTTGGTAATATCTACCATCGCGTAGCTAAGCTTGGTCTTGCGTTCTTGTCCGTTATAAACTACAACATAGTTTCCTGCAATAGCCATTTCATCTAGCATATCCACTACATTTTTGTAGCGACTATCTTTAGATGCCTTAATGATATAAATAGGATCATTGCCAAACTGAGCAACTTTAGATTTAATATCACTTAATACCACCTTACGTAGGCCACCATCACTGTAATCGGTCTGCCTTACCTCAGGGTTATCAACGCCTGAATAATAGTAAATGATGTCCTTTTCACCTAAAACGAATGTTGTAGTTAAGCTTGCTTTAACCTTAATTACATCATCAATAGGATCTTTTACCTTATCGGGCATATTCACTTCCATTGCTTTAGGCTTACTAAAAGTAGTGGTAAGCATAAAGAAGGTGATTAGCAAGAATGCTAAGTCAACCATTGGGGTCATATCTACTTTGGTGGAAACCTTTTTCCCCCCCCCGGTGTCTACTTCTGCCATTTCTGTATCTGTTTTTTGGGGTTAGTTATCTGAATAGGGATAAATCTGGTTTAGCTTCCAATCCTGTAACAAGGTTAAACTTGTTAATATTTTGGTCTTGCAGGGTGGCAATTACGCGCTTGATTGATTCAGCGTTAGCATCGTTATCGCCTTTAATGGCAATACGCATAGGGTTAGGCATATTTGCATAACGTGCAAATGCTATCCAATCGCGCAGCTGGTTATTTTCACCTTTATTTGCTGTATCGCAAGGAACTCCATTGTTAGTTAACTTTTGGCGTTCTGTTGCTGATAAGTCTAAATAAGCACCTAATTGGCGAATGTCTGAGCCAAAGGTTGAGGTTAGCGAAAATTCTTTGATTTGCGCTTCTGTTAATCCTACTTGGTATTTTCCTGCCATATCGCGCACCATTTTGTCGCGCACGAACTGACCTTCTACACCGAAGAATATTCTTCCATTCTTATCAATCGTAATTGTCATCAGGTTGGTTTGCGGAACGGGAACGTCCGATACTGATGAAGGGGTAATTACGGTTACAGGCTCTTCTGGTTTAAATTGCGCTGTTAGAATGAAGAAGTTGAGCAATAAGAACGCCATATCGCACATCGCTGTCATATCCAGCGATACACTTTTGCGGTTCATTTTGATTTTTGACATATGTCTGGTCCTTCTTCTTACTGTTTGAACGAATTATTTTAATGCTTTATTGGCTGCACAGCCTATGAAAGCACCATTAGTTTGTTCAGAGGCAAATTACTTAGCCTTTGAAGAGAAGTTTTGCATAATGCTAAAACCAATTTCATCGATGTTGTAAGTTAAACCATCGATTTTACCAGTGAAGAAGTTATAGCTAATAATTGCAAGAGCCGATGAACCAATACCTAATGCAGTGTTGATAAGGGCTTCTGAAATACCAGTTGAAAGAGCAGCTGTATCTGGAGCACCAGCGTTTGCAAGTGCCGAGAACGCCTTAATCATACCCAATACAGTACCTAATAGACCAATAAGGGTTGATACTGAAGCAAGGGTTGCAATAATGCTTAGGTTTTTCTCTAACATAGGTACCTCTAATGAAGTAGCATCTTCCAATTCTTTGTGTAATGAAGCAACCTTCTGATCGCGATTCATTGTATTATCGTTAAAAATTTCTTTGTAACGACCTAGAACTTGCTTAATAACGTTACCTACAGAACCTTTTTGCTTATCAGCTTCGGCTAAAGCAGCATCAATGTTATCTACAGCTAAGTGAGATTTTACACGACGTACAAATGAATCTACTGAACCAGCACCAGTTGCTTTTGCAAGGCTAATGAAACGCTCGATAGAGAAAGTAAGTACAATCAAGAAACAGGTAATTAGAATTGGTACTACAACACCACCTTTGTGGAATGTACCTAACCACTTTTGGATACCTTCGCTTACTGGGTGGTTCTCTGGATCGCCACCTTCGAAGTTGGCACCATTACCTAAAACGAATGTGTAGAAAATAATTGCAACTGCAAAAAGACCAACAATAATAAGGAAGCTAGGGTCGAAGCTGTTGCCACCTGATTTGGCTGGCGCTTTGGCGGTAGGATTTGGAGTACTCATTGAGAAAACTTGTTAAAGGATTGGTTTTAAGGTTTATTGTTGAAATTGGTTGGCTTGATGCTTATGATACACAAACAATTCGGCAGCAAATATGTAGAAAGGCATTAACCTCTCAAAATGTTATGGCTACA
The DNA here is from genome assembly GCA_027487695.1 of Cytophagaceae bacterium. Taxonomy (GTDB): domain Bacteria; phylum Bacteroidota; class Bacteroidia; order Cytophagales; family Flexibacteraceae; genus JAIYDB01. The sequence continues at coordinate 6,996 of JAIYDB010000054.1, forward strand.
AAACTGTAATTTAACAATTTGAAAACATAGCACTATGCC
>JAIYDB010000093.1 GCA_027487695.1 Cytophagaceae bacterium
CGCAAATCGATCAAAACCTAATGGATAGGTTTGGCCTGTACGCGTTGAAAAATCGTTTCTTACAAAATCGCCATCGGCAACTACCAATACTTTGCCATTGTAACCTTTTTCTTTAAACAGGGTACGTCTTTTGGCTTCTTCGTTTATTTTAAAGGTGAAAGAACTTTTAAATTCCCCTTCAAGCAAATAGGCTAGGGGTAGGTTCTTTTTGTTGTATTGCTTTGGATTAGGTTCGTTACGTGCCTCGTTAAAGTTAACTCTTGCTGGCCCTGGCATAATTCTGCTATAAGGGCTAGTCATAAACATTTCAGTTTTCTTAATACCAGGTGTTTTTACAGTATCTATTGTAGAAGCAAAACGCAGATATAAGGCATCCATATTTTTTACAATTGGATGGTTACTGAAGTTATTGATTAACGGATAAAAGCCCCAAGGGATAAGTTGCGTATTCGGTCTATCACCTGCATAACCTACTACCATTGGAATAGCCGCAGAGTTAATATCCATTACCAAGTCTGAATTAAACCTTACGCCCCAATTAAAAAACAAATCGGTCAGGTTTAAATCATAAGGCAGTGCTAATGAACCTGATTCAGGATTTATAGAATCAATATCCATTTTAACAGGATCAATAAAGAATAGGGCTTTACCTCCTTTAACTACATATTGGTCAATGATATACTTTTCAGCTTCAGTAAAGAAGCTATCTGGTTTTGCGCAAATGATGGCATCATAGCCATCTAAGGTGGCTACTTCCTGAAGTTTTACTGGTTCTATTGCGTAATAGTCTTTTAGGGTAATACCCATATCGTAAAACTCGGTACCATTTAATTCACCATGCCCTTGCAGTACGCCAATTCTTGGAAGTTTTGTATTCGTAAGTCTTCTTATGGCTTGAGAAAGTTCGTATTCTACCCCTTCAACCGACTGGTTCAGCCTAATTTCTGGTGGTGCAGCCTGATTACCTTTCAAAAAAGTAACGGCTATTTCAGCCCCGCCTGCGGTTGAAATAATTGCTCCTGGGAAAATGATTTTTTCAACACTTTGTCCATTTTCTTTGGTCTGCAAATTAGTAGGCTGTAAACCTCTTTTCGCTAGCTGATTAAAGTATTCATTACGGGTTTTAGCATCCGAATTAGCATTAGGGTTGGTGAACTTATACTGGATATTATCGCCAGCATAAACCCTAAACTCTTCTAATTTTTCTCTGATGGTGGCCTGCAAACGCTCGAAACCCGCAGGAAACTCACCTTCCAAAAATACTTCTACATAAACTTCATTGTTCATTTTCTCAAGCATAGCTTGAGTGGCATCTGAAACGGTATATCGCTTATCTTCAGTTAAATCAATCCTAAAAAAGAATTGTTGGGCTATGATATTGATGAAGATAATAATGGCAACGCCTCCTATAAACCATACGGTATCAGAAACGAATGAACCTTTTTGCTTGGGGTTGTTGTTCTGGTTTACCATCTGCGTGTATTCAAAGAAAGTTTAGTAGCCAATACCATTACAGTGATTACTGAAATGAAGTAAATAATATTCCGAGAGTCTATCAATCCCTTGCTCAATGCGCTATAATTATAGCTAATCCCAAATTTTAGGATTACTGAAGTTGCGCTACCCCAGATATCTATTGCTGCCAAGTAATCAATCCCTTGGTAAAAGGTGAACGACAAGAAAACGGCAATAATGAACGCTACAATCTGGTTATCGGCCAGAGAGGAAGAAAAAATGCCGATGCTGGCAAATACACCACCCAATAACAATACCCCTATATAACTACCGAAAATGCTCGGTAAGTCTAAATTACCTTTTGGTATACCCAACTGGTAAATTGTAAAAACATAAAATAACGTAGGGACAAGCGTTATAAATACCACCACCCACGATGCCAATAGCTTACCAATAATTATTTGAAAGGTAGAAACTGGCTTTGTGAAGAGTAATTCAAGCGTTCCTGTTTTCTTTTCTTCAGCAAAACTGCGCATGCAAATGGCAGGAATTAAGAATAAATAAACAAAAGGAGTAAGTTCAAAGAATGTCCTTAAATCGGCAAAGCCACTATCTAGTACATTTGTGCTCGGGTATATCCAAACAAACAAACCAATACCCACTAAGAATACTGGCATTACTATATAGGCTATGAGCGAACTCAAAAACCCATTTAACTCTTTCCTTAAAATGCTTAACATTTGTAAATAACTACGCTTTTGAAAATTCAGACTGCAAAAATAGAAAGTAGTGAGGCTTTATCAATACTTTATTACAGTTAGCAAAACCCAATCTCATCCTTAAACGTTCTTAACTTAAATAAAATTTTAAGTATGTTAACCAATAACCTAGATATAAACGAGTTCAACTACCCTTTACCTGCTGAACGAATTGCGCAATACCCAGTTTCGCCAAGAGATAGTAGCAAGCTATTAGTTTTTAACCACAACAGCATAGAACACAAGGTTTTTAATCAATTACCTGAACTTTTGCCAAGTAATTCGCTATTGGTTTATAATGATACTAAGGTTATCCCCGCCAGGCTTTTATTAGAATCTGAAACGGGAGCCCATATTGAGGTATTGGTCCTTGAACCACACTTTATAAGTGAAATTCAGTTAGCACTGCAAACGCAAGCTTCAGTATCATATACTTGCATGGTGGGCAACAAAAAGAAATGGAAGGAAGAACAAACCCTCCATTTCAAACACCCTAATTTTGAGTTGAAACTCACTTGGCTAAATCGTGAAGAAAACGTGGTTAGCTTTAGTTGGGAGCCTGCCCATTTAGTTTTCGCTGAAATATTAGAGCAGATAGGGGCCATCCCTTTGCCGCCATATATGACTAGAGCTGCTGAAGAGGAAGATGCCGAGAACTACCAAACCATTTATGCTGCTGAAAATGGCGCTGTTGCCGCCCCAACTGCGGGGTTACATTTTACTGAAAATGTATTTGATGCTATTAGAGCTAAAGGCATAAAAGAGCTTTCTGTAACCTTGCACGTGGGCGCTGGTACCTTCTTGCCAGTAAAAACTGATAATGCCCTCGCGCATACAATGCATGGTGAACAAATTGTGGTAACTGCTGAGGCAATAAGACGGCTGATTGCACATAACGGACCTATAGTTGCTGTGGGTACTACATCGGTTCGTACTTTGGAATCGCTTTTTTGGCTTGGCGTTCAGGTGGCTACTAAAGGAACTCTTGATAAAGTTTATGTTCACCAGTTTGAGCCTTATGAAACTGAATCAATGCTTTCACGAAAAGAAGCCTTAGGTCAGCTTTTAGGTTGGATGGAAAGCAATAACCTTAAAACCTTAATTGGCGAAACGCAGGTTATGATAATACCAGGTTATCAATACCGAATGATTGATGCGTTGATAACCAATTTCCACCAACCAGCATCTACGCTTATGTTACTGGTTTCAGCCTTCATAGGTGAGCATTGGAAAAGAGTTTATGAAAGTGCCTTAGCGAATGACTACCGCTTTTTAAGTTATGGCGATAGTTCCTTGCTTATTCCTAAACCTTTCGACGCCATATAATGGCTACAATACCTAATGCCAATATTAAAGATAAAGCGATATTGAAATAGTAACGATGGTTGTTTTCTTCAAAAAGCGCAGTTTTCTCAGATGAAGCTAAGGCTATGTTCTCAGAATACCAGTCGGTAATGGTGGCCTTGGTTAGTGTCTTCTGAATGGTAGGACCATTAGCAAACAAGGTGTACTCAGAAAACAATGTATCGTAAACCCCACGATTAGGACTAAAGTAAACAAAGCTAAAAAACTGAGCTAGTTTAAACGTATCGGCTTTAAGGGGCACTATCTCGTAAGTGAATTTCTTACGGACCCTTAAAGCCGATTCACTTTTATTGATAGCCTGCGAAATTCTTGGTGGAAAAACATCTAATAAATCACTTTCAAGTGTAGCAGGTGGCTGCATACTACCTTGGTAACCATTACCAGCCACCTCAAATTCATATCTGATACTTTGTCCAGTAACTGCCTTATTTCTTGCAATAGCCTCTTTTAAGGTAAATTCACCAACAGGAACTACCGCCATTAATGGATGCTTTGGCAAAGGTTTTACAAAAATTCGCTGAGCTGGTGCATTAAACGTTTCTATGGTTTCTTTTGTCTTTACTCCAAAAGGACCTGGTTTATTAGTTTCCTTTAATACAGAAAACTGCATAGCAACAGGGCGTAAATCAATAGGCTTATCGTTAAAAGGATAAAATGCCGATTGGTAAATTTTGTATTCAGTATATCGCTTTTTATTGAGTGTTATTTTCCTAGTTTGTACCTCACTCAACTGAAAATCGGTTTCCCAACACGAGGTAGTTCTGAAGGCAGCAATAATCTTAGGTATTTGCTCAGTTAGTTTATAAAACTGAACCTCATTTTGGTAGTTATCTGGCAAGTAAAAACAGAGCTTTACTATTACTCCTTCTCCTTGATAAATCGCCTTTTTACTAGGAATAATCTGTAAAAAAGGCTTATTCTTATTGGTATTTACCAACTCCAAAAGTTCATCGTCAGGTTCTGTATTAGTTTCCTCAATCTCCCTTTCAGGCACGTTAGAACTTATTGCTGGCGAAACTGTAATAGTTACCCCATTAATCTTTTTAGACTTTCCGTTAACAGAAAAATTAAAGGCAGGAACTGTGAATCTGCCCTCTCTTATTGGGGCATAAGTTTGTTCAATCACTATAACCTCGTAGCCTTCAGGGTCTTCTTCATTAACTGTATTAGTTGTAGTTATACTTTTCTTGAAGAATCCTTGTATTTCAGGAAAGCCACTATAATTCTTTACTTCAGCACCTGTAACCTTTATTGCAATAGCAAAAGATCCGTTTAGAGGTACGTTAGCATTTTTTAAATCGGCGCTTATTTCTTGGGCACTCAACTGGAATACCCAAAAGAACAAAACCAATAAAAATAAGATATTTCTAAGTTTAAACATTAAATATTCTATCGATTAGAGATTTTCAAAATTAAATTCTGAAAATAATTTTTCATCAAATTGATATTTTTTCTTAGGTAATCAATTTTCTTACCTATATTCGCATTGTAAAGGTAGCTATAAAGGTATTGATACCATCCGTTATATGTTTACTTTATGCATTTGACTAGGGTAAATCAAATTATTTAGTCTGCTTTTCAGTCGATTTTCGCCACTTTAATTCTGCTGCGTTTTTAGGAAAATTTTAGAAATCGGAGGGTTTGCAGAAATCCCTCCGATTTTTTTCGTTTCAAGGGACTATTTTTGAACACCTTCGCAAAGGTTTCTTGAGTAAATTCTTCAAAACCATTAGCTTGTAAGGCTTTAAGTTCAGCACTTAAAAGAAAATGCGGCTCGTTATGGGGTTTACTAAACCTATTCCACGGACATACATCTTGACAGATATCGCAGCCGAATGCCCAGTTTTTGAATTTACCTGTCCATTCAGAAGGTATTTCCTCTTTAAGTTCAATGGTAAAATACGAAATACACTTGCTCCCATCAACTACATAAGGTGCTACTATTGCATCGGTGGGACAATCATCTATACAACGGGTACAAGTACCGCAATAATCTTTAATAGGTCCGTCGGGTACTAAGGGCAAATCAATGATAAGTTCAGCAATAAAAAAGAAGCTGCCGTTACCTTTATTGATAAGGTTGGTATGCTTACCCATCCAGCCAAGACCAGATTTAGCCGCCCAAACTTTATCCATTACGGGTGCACTATCTACAAAGGCGCGACCGTTTATTTCGCCAATTGTTTCCTGAATACGACTGTAAAATTGGTGGAGCTTATCTTTGATTACTAAATGATAATCAGTAGCATAGGCATACTTACTTATTTTGATAGCACCTTCTGTTTCATCAAGCTTTTCTTCAGGGTAATAATTGTAAAGCAAAGAAATAACTGACTTCGCACTATCAACTAATAGCCTAGGGTCTAACCGCTTATCGAAATGATTAGCCATATAACCCATTTGCCCGTGGTAATTTTTATTGAGCCAAGCTTCCAATTTAGGAGCTTCCTCTTCTAAAAAATCAGCTTTGGAAATACCCACAAAATCAAAACCCAACTCCTTGGCTATTGCTTTTACCTGGGCGGTATGCTTTTCAAGGAGAAGGGTTTGGGAATTTACCATACGGTAATTGCTAACTACTTAGTGCTGTAGTTTGGTGCTTCCTTAGTGATGGTAATATCGTGAGGGTGGCTTTCACGTACCCCAGCCGAAGTTATTTTCACAAAAGAGGCTCTTTGCAAAGTAGGAATATCTGGTGCACCCACATAACCCATACCTGCGTGTAAGCCACCAACTAATTGATATAACACTTCTGTAGCTTTTCCTTTAAATGGAACTCTACCAACTATACCTTCAGGTACTAATTTTTTGGCAGTAGTAGTATCAGTCTGGAAGTAACGGTCTTTAGAGCCATCTTCCATGGCTTCTACCGATCCCATACCACGGTAAGTTTTATATTTTCTGCCTTCGGCTAAGATAATTTCGCCTGGCGCTTCTTCAGTACCCGCTAATAATGAACCTATCATTACTGTGTTAGCGCCAGCTGCTAATGCCTTTACAACATCACCAGAAAAGCGAATACCACCATCTGCAATAATAGGAACTCCAGTACCAGCAACGCCATCAACTGCTTCTAAAACTGCTGAAAGTTGTGGCACTCCTATACCTGCAATAATACGTGTAGTACAAATAGAACCTGGCCCTACCCCTACTTTAATGCCATCAGCCCCTGCTTCGGCTAAAACTCTGGCAGCTTCTTTTGTGGCTACGTTACCTACTAAAACATCTAGTTTAGGATAGCGCTCTTTTACTTTTTTAAGTCCTTCAATTACGCCTTTGCTGTGACCGTGAGCGGTATCAATGCTAACCACATCTACGCCAGCTTGAACCAGAGCATCAACTCTTGGCAATAAATCAGCAGTTATACCTAAGGCTGCACCAACTCTTAAACGTCCGTAAGAATCTTTGCAAGCATTAGGGTTGTATTTACGCTTTTGAATATCCTTGTAAGTAATAAGCCCCATCAATCTGCCATCTTCAGAAACGATAGGTAGCTTTTCAATTTTGTGCTTTTGCAAAATGGCTTCCCCTTCTTCAAGGTTTATCCCTTCAGGGGCAGTGATTAGGTTATCGCGAGTCATTATCTCGCTCACCTTTTTATTCATATCGTTTTCAAAACGAAGATCGCGATTGGTAATAATCCCTCTCAGTTTACCATCTTCCCCAACAATAGGAATACCCCCAATTTTGAACTCACGCATAATACTTTCTGCTTGTTCAATAGAGGCATCTTCACGAAGGGTAACGGGATCCATAATCATTCCGCTTTCGCTACGTTTTACCTTACGTACTTGTTCGGCTTGTTGGGCAATACTCATATTCTTATGAATAATTCCAATACCACCTTCCTGAGCCATGGCAATAGCCATTTCATACTCAGTTACAGTATCCATTGCAGCGGATAAAAGCGGGATGTTAAGACGGATATTTTTGGTAAGCCACGTTCCGCAATTAGTATCTTTAGGAAGAAACTCAGAATAGGCAGGGAGTAGGAGCACATCATCATAGGTGAGTGCTTCAAAAAGGATACGTGGATGGTTGCGCATAGCAAATAAACAGGCTATTTATTTGCGGTACAAATTTAGGACTATTTTTGGCTTTATGAAGGTATTGGTAATTATTAGTTATATCTCATTGAAAATGAGCATTATATAAAATAAACCTTGACCTCCGCTCCTGTTTATTGTATATTGGGAAAATAGGGAAGAGCTGCACTTTGTAATTCTCCTTGTTCAATAGCTCTTAAAAGTAATATAAAAGCGAATGAAGCTTTCTGAATTTAAGTTCGATTTACCATCTGAACTAATTGCACAGCATCCTGCTCACAACCGTGACGAATCCAGACTTTTGGTTTTGCATAAGGATACCGGTAAAATAGAACATAAAGTATTTAAAGAAATAACACAATACTTTACTGATGGCGATGTGCTGGTATCTAATAATACCAAGGTATTTCCAGCAAGGCTTATTGGCAAAAAGGATAAGGCCCTAAATGATAAAAATCCTGCCGCAATTATTGAAGTATTCTTATTGCGTGAATTGAACAGACAAGAGCGTTTATGGGATGTTTTGGTGGATCCTGCCCGTAAAATAAGAGTAGGTAACAAACTTATTTTTGGCGACGATTTACTTGTTGCTGAAGTTATTGATAACACCACAAACCGTGGCAGAACTATCAAATTCGACTTCAAAGGCGATTTAGATGAGTTCTATAAAATTATCCATACCCTTGGCGAAACCCCAATCCCTCGTGAATTGGGTAGGGAAGTGGAACCAGAAGATGAAAAGCGTTATCAAACTATTTTTGCCGAACATATAGGTGCTGTAGCTGCTCCAACAGCAGGTTTACACTTTACTATTCAGCTAATTAAGCGTTTGCAATTAAAAAATGTAAACATTCATCCAATTACCTTGCACGTAGGTTTGGGTACGTTCAGATCGGTGGAAGTAGAAGACCTTACCAAACATAAAACTGATAGCGAAAGCTATAAAATACCAGTTGAAACTGCCAAAGCTGTAAACGTAGCCTTAGATTCTAAGAAGCGAGTTTGTGCGGTAGGTACTACAGTTTTAAAGACTATTGAAAGCAGTGTAACTGCTAGCAGTCACCTTAAAGAAAGCGAAGGCTGGACCGATAAGTTCATTTTCCCTCCATACGACTTTAAAGTAGTAAACTCTTTGATAACCAACTTACACTTACCAGAAAGCACTTTACTTATGATGGCTTGTGCCTTTGGAGGTTATGAAAACGTAATGAATGCTTATAAAGTAGCCATTGAAGAAAAATACCGCTTCTATACCTATGGCGATGCGATGCTTATTATTTAAGCAAGTACAGCTTTAGTTTCTTATATTTGGGCATAACCTATTTTCTAATCCATGAAAAAGTTTGTGCCCATATTTTTTTTGTTGCTAACTGTTTGTTTGGCTAGTTGTACCACCGCACGCCTTGAAGGCAATGGGAAGGTGATTACAGAGAATAGAAACACCACCAAGTTTTCAAAGATAAATTCTAGTGGAGCGTTTATCCTTAAGATAAAACAAGGTACTGCAGAAAGCATTGTTGTTCAGGCAGATGAAAACTTGCTTCCAGAAATAAAGACTGTTGTTAACGGCAATACCTTGACTATTGACTTCGGTAAAAATGATGTAAAACCTAGCAAATCAATTGTGATTGAGCTTACTGTTGTAGAGTTAGAAGGAATTGATATTAGCGGTAGCTGTGATATTATTGGGGTTGGCGATTGGCACTTTCAAAACTTTGCTTTGAATTGTAGTGGAGCAACCGAGTCGGTATTTACCTTGTTTGCTAAAAAGTTTACTACCGATGCTAGTGGTAGCTGTAAACTAGTTGTAAAAGGTAGGGTAGATGAATCTGTTTACGAAATTAGCGGAGCAGGCGAACTTGTTGCCAGTACGTTAGAATCCAAAAAAGTTACTTTAGATATTTCAGGTTCTGGCGATGCTGAAGTTTTCGCAACAGAGTTCTTAAATGTGGATTGCAGTGGTGCTAGTGAAGTACGCTACAAAGGTAGCCCTAAAATTACCCAAGATGTAAGTGGCGCTAGTTCAATAAAACCACTATAAGCTTCTAAATACCAAACTTTCTAGCTGCAAGAAGAAGTGCCGTTTGGCTAATTGAATCTGTAATTCTTCCATCTAGTACCATAGCAACTGCTTCTGCTAGGGGTAGTTTCTTAACCGTGATATCTTCTGTATCTTCTTGTTCATCTGGTCCTTGCGAAAGACCAGTAGCCAAATACATATACCCAATTTCATTGGTTACTGAATTGCTGGTATGTAGCCTAGGACAAAGTAGTTCATAATGTTCCGCTATGATTCCAGTTTCTTCCCTAAGCTCATTTTGCGCAGTAATAACTGGGTCGGTACCAAGTTTGGCGCCCCCTTCTGGTATTTCCCAGCTGTATTCATTAATGGTGAAACGAAACTGACCTACTAAATAGGTATTCATTTCAGCGTCAACAGGTACCACGCCAATGGCTAAGTTTTTGAAATGCACCTTACCGTAAATACCTGGCTTCCCTTTAGGATTCAATACATCTGAATGAGTAACAGTAATCCAAGGATTGTCATACACTTCCTTTTCAGCCAATATTTTCCAAGGGTTTTGGATTTCGGTATTATTTTCCATTGTGCGTAAATAGAGCTTTTAAGGATGCAAAATGATTTGCATTCAATTCTTTATTAGTAAAAATTTCAAGGATAGCTGTTTGTTCTGCCTGTAAAAAGTTGGTTAAACTAGCTTCAAAACTACCCTCAGTTGAACTAAAATAAGCTACACTATAATGCGCAGCAATATCTTTTGCATTGTTGTGATGTTCGGTTTCAAAAAGCTGAACCAATTCCGGTTGCTTTGCAGGACCCTCAATCATTCTGAAAATATTGCCGCCGCTATTATTTAAAATAATGATTTTCAGATTACTAGGTAAGTGATTATTCCAAAGTGCATTCTTATCGTACAAGAATGATAAATCGCCGGTGAGCATAAAAACAGGCAACTTTGTATTCATTGCTGCACCTACTGCAGTTGATATTGAACCATCAATACCGCTAGTACCTCGGTTGGCAAAAATTTGAATATCAGGAGGAAGTAAATTTTGCAGCAGGTTTACATACCTAACAGGCATACTATTAGCGATATGCAAAATGGCATTACTTGGTATATGAGGCAAAACTTGTTTTACACAAGAAATCTCTGATTGAGATTGAACTTGGAAAGCCTCGTTTAACTTTTGCATTGCATTACTTTCTGCATCCTGCCATAAGGCAGCATAAGCAGCCGCACCTTCATTCTTTGAAAAGAAAACTTGTTCTCCTATTTTCTTAAAGAAGAACTCAGGCTTACACTCAAAAATATGGGTTAGTGTTTGAAAACTATCAGGCGTATAACCACCTTCATGAATATGCCAATGTTGTTTTGGGGCAGCGTTTCTTAGAAAGTGTTTTAAGTTTTTACTTAAAACTGACCTTCCACAAGTAATCACTAAATCTGGTTTTAGGGATTCCTGAAAGGCTTCGTCTTTATTCATCAGAAACCAATCATGTAGCTTAATTATCTTCTTTAAACCATGAAGATTAGCAGTAACATCAGCAACTACTACAGTTTCACCATAGTAATTTAAGGCATATAAGGCATTTTTAAGCTCTAAGTCAGGTTCAGTTTGTCCAACTACCACTAAAACTTTAGCACAGCCTAAGAAAAACTGAACGCTATCATGAAGCTGACCTGCGCTTAACTTTGCTTCAGGTTTCAAAACTTCAATTTGCCTAACAGTTGGGTAATTAAAGCTATCAGTTTCCGTAGGGTAAAATGGCTCTCTGAAAGGGATGTTAATATGAACAGGGCCCTTGTTGCTTCCTAAAAGAAAGTTGATTGCCTCATTAGCTGTTCTATTGGCAAACCAACTAGCATCAGGATGACTCCAATCTGCTGGCCATTGGAAAGAGAAATGAGCGTGCTTTCCGAATATATTTTGCTGATGGATAGCTTGTCCATCGGCTTGTTCAATCCACTCTTGGGGTCTATCCGCTGTAAGTACAAGTAAAGGCACCTGGCTAAAATATGCCTCAGCCACTGCAGGGGAATAATTTAAAGCTGCAGTACCTGAAGTACAAACTAGTATTACTGGATGTTTTATCTGTTGGGCAGCACCAAGGGCTACAAATGCAGCACTGCGTTCATCTACTAAAACTGTTATTTTAAAGGCACCATGCCTAGCAAAAGCAAGTGATAATGGAGCATTTCTGCTACCAGGCGATAAAAATACCTGAGTAATTCCTTTTTGGGCGCAAAGCTGAACCAGATTTAAAATTGGTTGAATAACCATACATACTATTTGACTAAGGTTGCCCTGCTTGAACCTAATTGCTTTAGGTATTTTGCAAATATAAGGTGTGTTAATAATAGGTAACCTTTAAAAACGATTATTGGTTGTAGTTTTGCACCTACTTAATTATGGCTACTCCTAAAAAACTCTCTTACCACATTCAGAAAACACTGGTTTTAGCATTTCCAATAATGCTAAGCCAATTAAGCCATATGCTTATTGGTCTATCAGATACTTTTTTGGTAGGTCACCTTGGTTCAGTACCATTGGCTGGCGTTGCGCTAGGGAATAGTATTTTTTCTTTGGTGCTAGTAGGTGCTTTAGGACTTACTTTTTCGCTTACTCCTTTGGTTGCCAAAGCCGATGGGGAAAACAATGAAGCTGATGCAGTAGGCTACCTTAAAAATGCCATCCTATTATTTACACTTATAGGGATTGTAGCAGTAGGACTTGGTTATGGCGTTGCTTACAACTTAGATGTTTTTCAACAAAAGGAAGAAGTAGTAGCCCAAACTATCATATTCTTAGGTCCTTTTATGGCAAGTTTATTGCCTATAATGGTTTACCAAGCGTTTAAGCAGTTTATTGAAGGATTAGGCTATACCAAGCCAGCGATGATCATAAACCTCTCTAGCGCAGTGCTTAATATTGGGTTGGCGGTTTGTTTTATCAATGGGTATTTGGGCTTTCCTAAGCTTGGTGTTTTAGGAATTGGGCTTGCGGGCTTAATTGATAGAACCTTGATGATGCTAACGATGATTGTTTACACTCTAAGCAGAAAAGAGTTCCGTAAATACACTTCTAAGCTTTCAAGTACTGCCTATAGCTGGTCGTATTCTATGAGCTTGCTTAAAATGGGCTTACCTATTTCTATTCAAATGGTAATGGAAATTGCTTGTTTCGCGGCTGGTGGTATCCTGGTAGGAACTTATGGTGCAATTCCTTTAGCAGCTCACCAAGTAGCCTTAAGTATGGCAGCAGCTACTTATATGGCTGCCAGTGGTATTGGTACTGCGGCAAGTATTAGAATTGGAAACTACCTAGGTCAGAAAAACTATGTAGAACTACGCAACGCAGGTATCGTATCTATTTGGCTTACCATTGCCTTTATGACTATTACGAGCTTAATGTTTGTGATTTTCAGAAATATGCTGCCTGGCTTGTTTTCAGACGATAGTCAAGTAATTGAAATTGCTGCTGGCTTATTAATATTTGCTGCAGTATTTCAAATTTCGGATGGTATTCAGGCTTGTACACAAGGTTGCTTAAGAGGTATTCAAGACGTAACTATGCCAACAATAATCGTAACTATTTCTTATTGGGTGCTCGGTATTCCTGTTGGTTATTTACTAAGTCAGGTTACGAGTTGGAGTTTTTATTCAATTTGGGTAGGACTTTGCTCAGGACTGTTTTTCGCTTCTACATTACTAGTAATCAGATTCTTGAAAATATCTAAATACGAATACCTAAAAGCTAGATTTGAATCTGAAAATCCATCGTCGTTTACGGTAGGTCATTAAGTTAAGTATGTTAAAAGGTAAAATCATTAACGACCCTATTCACGGTTTCATAACAATTCCGCAGGGGATAATCCAATCTATAATAGACCATCCTTACCTGCAAAGATTAAGAAGGATTAAGCAATTAGGACTAACAGATTATGTTTATCCTGGGGCTGTACATACCCGCTTTCACCACGCCTTAGGCGCAATGCACTTAATGGGTGTAGCTTTAGAAAGTTTAAGGTCTAAAGGGCATATAATTTCAGAGGAAGAAGAACAAGCAGGGAGAATTGCAGTTCTGTGCCACGATTTAGGACATGGCCCCTTTAGCCACGCTTTAGAATATAGCTTCGCCCAACATATAGATCATGAGGCTATTACGCTAATGTTAATGAACCGCTTAAACCAAGAGTTGGGGCAAGGATTAAGTTTGGCTATTGAAATGTTTGAAGGCAAATACCATAGACCTTTCTTTCACCAATTGATTAGTTCACAGTTAGATGTGGATAGACTAGACTACCTGAAGCGTGATAGCTTTTTTACAGGTGTAATAGAAGGTGGGGTAGGCACCAGTCGCATCCTAAAAATGATTGACTTAGTAAATGAGTCAATCGTAGTGGAAGAAAAGGCTATTTATTCGGTAGAACACTTCTTAAGCGCCAGAAGGCTTATGTATTGGCAAGTGTATTTGCATAAAACAGCCTTAAGTGTGGAGCAAATGATTGTTCAAATCATCAGAAGGGCATCATTTGTATCTCAGAAGGGGATGGAGGTATTTGCACCGCCTTACTTACGCACTTTTTTAGAAAGGAATGTGGGCAAAACAGAGTTTGAAACCTATCCTGAATTACTTGATGCCTACTTGTTATTAGATGATTATGATATCTGGACCTGCATTAAGCAATGGATGCTACATCCTGATAAAGTTTTGAGCGACCTTTGCCGCGCCTTGCTAAATAGGAAACCATTCAAAGTTTTACTTGAAAATGAAGCTATAGCAGAAGCTCTAAAAGACAAAATAGGTTTCGATATTCAACTTCATTTAGGTATTGATAGTGAAGAACTTAGCTATTATATGTTTGAAGGTATTATTAGTAACAAGGCATACGTTCAAGGGAATAACAACATAAATATTCTGAAAAAGAACGGAGAAGTTTTAGATATTGCGCAAGCAAGCGACCTGCCCAACATTACGGCAATGAGTAAAATTGTGAGTAAATATTATTTGTGCTACCACAAACCAATATCTTTACGAGATTAAATTAACACTTGAGGTTATCCAGAAAGAATAGCCTAAAGATTTTGAATTGCTTATTTTAAGGAATGAAGTTTACCGCAAGGCAAATAGCCAATCTTATTGGAGGCACCATTGAAGGTGATGAAAACGTAACAGTGGTTACGATAGCTAAGATACAAGAAGCTGAACCAGATGCTCTTGCCTTTTTTGCAAATCCGAAATACGAGGCAATGGTTTACACCACCAATGCTGGCGTATTACTAGTAAATAATGATTTTGTTCCTAAAGAATCTGTAAAGTCAACCTTAATCAGGGTACCTGATGCTTACCTAGCCTTTACAGGTTTATTAGAATACGCTCAAAAGCTGTTACTTTCTTTAAAAGTGGGCATTGAACAACCATCCTTTCAATCTGAAGGAGTGAAGATGGGAGATAACTGCTACTTAGGTGCTTTCAGCTATTTAGGTACCAATGTTAAAGTTGGTAATAACACTAAAATATATCCACAAGTTTTCATTGGCGATAACTGCGAGATTGGAAATGATACCATCATTTATGCTGGTGTAAAAATCTATGCAGGAAGTAAAGTAGGTAGCCATTCCGTAATCCATTCAGGTTGTGTAATTGGTGCCGATGGTTTTGGCTTTGCTCCACAACCAGATGGTACTTACAAAACAATTCCTCAACTAGGAAATGTAGTAATTGGCGACCATGTAGATATTGGAGCAAACACAACAATTGATCGCGCCACCCTTGGGAGTACCATTATTAAGGATGGTGTTAAACTAGATAACCTTATTCAAATTGCCCACAACGCAACCGTTCAGGAAAACACTGTAATAGCAGCTCAAACTGGAGTTGCCGGTAGTGCAATTGTTGGCAAAAATTGTATGATTGGCGGGCAAGTTGGCATTGTTGGTCATATAACCATTGCCGATGGCACTAAAATTCAAGCACAAAGTGGAGTAAACTATTCCACAGAAAATAATGCAGTTTTACAAGGTAGTCCTGCAGAAGACCGTTCAAAGCACATTCGCAATCTGGTTGCTTTCAGGCAATTAGCTAATATGCTTACCAAATTAAACACTTTAGAAAAACAGGTTAAGGCATTAGAAAATCAGCAGTAAAATTGAAATGTTACATACTCATTTGCAGAAGTATTTTCTCATCTCAATTTTTCGTTTTTACTTTGTCAGGCTTTTATGAACACAAAACAGCATACAGTTAAAAGTCCTGTTTCAATTTCAGGGGTTGGTTTACACACCGGACAGCTCGCAACACTTACGTTTTGCCCTGCTCCAGCTAATCACGGAATTAAATTTCAACGGATAGATTTACCGGGTGAGCCTATTGTGCACGCCGATGTAGATAACGTAGTTGACGTAAGTCGGGGAACTACAATTGAAGAAAATGGTGCAAGAATTAACACCGTAGAACATTGCCTTGCCGCCCTTGTAGGGATGGAAATTGACAATGTGCTTATCCAAATAGATGGACCTGAAATCCCTATTATGGATGGTAGTTCTATGCCGTTTATTGAAAAACTTGAAAAAGTAGGCACAGAAGAACAAAACGCTATGCGTAATTTCTTTGAAGTTACCGAAATGGTAAACTACAGAGATGAATCGCGTAATGTTGAAATTGCAGCCCTTCCACTTAACGATTACAGGCTAACTGTAATGGTTGATTATAATAGTCCTGTACTTGGTAGCCAACATGCATCAATTACAGATATTAGTCAGTTTAAAAAAGAGATAGCCAGTTGCAGAACATTCTGTTTCCTTCATGAAATAGAACAGTTATACAAACAAAACCTGATTAAGGGTGGCGATTTGAGCAATGCAATTGTAGTAGTAGATAGAGTAGTTGAAGAATCTGAAATCCAGTACCTAGCTGATTTATTCCGTCAACCAAAGGTGGAAGTACAGTCTGAAGGTATCTTAAATAACCTTGAACTTCGTTATAAAAACGAACCTGCGAGGCATAAACTTCTTGATTTAGTAGGTGATCTTGCTCTAGCTGGTCGTCCTTTAAAGGCGCAAATTCTAGCAGCTCGTCCAGGTCACGCGGCAAATGTTGAGTTTGCTCGTAAGCTTAAGCGTTTAATGAAGGAGCAAAGTAAGAGCCCAGTTCCTTATTATGATCCTAAGCTACCTCCAGTACTAGACGTAAATGAAATTTACAGAAGGTTACCACACGCTTACCCATTTAAACTAATCGATAGAATTTTTCACCTAGATGCTACTTCCGTAGCCAGTGTTAAAAACGTAACTATCAACGAACCTTATTTCCAAGGTCACTTCCCTGGTAACCCAGTTATGCCAGGCGTTATGCAAATTGAAGCTATGGCACAAACGGGCGGTATCTTGGTACTAAGCACAGTAGATGACCCTTACAATTATTGGACTTATTTCCTCGCCATTGAAAATGCACGCTTCAAAAAGTTTGTTGTTCCTGGCGATCAGATAATTTTCAAATGTGAGTTAATTGCACCTATTAAAAGGGGTATTGCCAAAATGTTTGGACAAGCCTTTGTATCAGGTCAAGTAGTAAGCGAAGCCATAATGACAGCCAGTGTTGTAAGGAAAGACAAATAATATGAACCAACCTGCTCCCTACATACATCCGGATGCACAAATACATCCAAGCGCTGTGATAGCACCGTTCGCCTATATTGAAGGCGACGTTGTTATAGGCGAAGGCTGCTGGATTGGTCCGCACGCCTGCATTATGAATGGTGCTCGCTTAGGAAAAAACATTAGAGTTTTTCCTGGAGCGGTAGTATCAGGCATACCACAAGACTTAAAATTTGACGGCGAAGTAACTACCACTGAAATTGGCGATGGCACTACCATCCGCGAATGTGTAACTATTAGCCGTGGAACTAAAGATAGATTCAAAACCGTAATTGGCGAAAATTGCCTTATTATGGCTTACGTACACGTAGCTCACGATTGTATTATTGGAAACCATGTAATTCTTGGTAACAGTGTACAAGTAGCTGGTCACGTAACCATTGAAGATTGGGCTATTATTAGTGGTGCTTCGGCAATACATCAATTTGTTCAAGTTGGGGCACACAGCATGGTAGCAGGTGGTTCACTTGTTCGTAAAGATGTTCCTCCATTTATTAAAGCCGCGCGTGAACCTTTAGCTTATGCTGGTATCAATACAATCGGTTTACGCAGAAGGGGTTATAGTCACGAACAAATAGATTCAATTCACAACTGTTTCCGTTTGCTTTACCAGAAAGGCTTGCCTGTAAGTAAAGCGCTTGAACAAATTGAAGCTGAAATTCCTGATAGCGACGAAAAAGCCCAATTAACTACTTTCTTAAAGCGTAGCAATAGGGGAGTGATAAAGGGTTTTGAAACCGAAATGAAGGATACCGATTTCGGATTTTAAACTTCAAAGTACCATTTGCTGTTAATTATTGCAGCACTTAATTAGTTGTAAACATTCAAACATAGCCTTACAATGGCAACCAAAACTAAATCATCAGCAAAAACCGCTTTAAAATACTCGAAAGAGCAGTACTTATGGTGGTTTGAAAATATGTTGTTAATGCGTCGCTTTGAAGAAAAGGCGGGTCAGCTATACGGACAACAAAAAATTAAAGGATTCTGTCACCTTTACATAGGTCAAGAAGCTTGTGCAAGTGGAACAGCATCTGCATTACGCCCAACCGATAAGTATATTACTGCTTACAGAGATCACGCTTTACCAATTGCCTTAGGTAGTCACCCAAATGCAATTATGGCTGAACTTATGGCTAAACAAACAGGTTGCAGTAAAGGAAAAGGTGGCTCAATGCACATCTTTGACAAGGAGCGCAACTTTGTTGGTGGTCACGGTATTGTAGGAGGTCAAATTCCTTTAGGTGCAGGTTTAGGCTTTGCCGAAAAATATTTAGGTACCGATAATCTTTGCATTTGCTTCATGGGCGATGGTGCTGTACGTCAAGGTGCATTGCACGAGGCCTTCAACATGGCAATGCTATGGAAAACTCCCGTAATCTTTGTAATTGAAAACAATGGTTACGCTATGGGTACTTCAGTAGAACGTACAAGTAATGTGCATGAACTATATAAAATTGGTTCATCGTATGCTATGCCTTCTTTCGCAGTTGACGGTATGAACGTTGAAGCTGTGCACGAAGCAGTAGTGGAAGCGGCTGAAAGAGCAAGAAGAGGCGACGGCCCTACTTTGTTAGAGTTCAATACTTACCGCTATAAAGGACACTCAATGAGCGATCCTGCTAAGTACCGTACTAAAGAAGAATTGGATGAATACAAAGCCAAGGATCCAATTGAGCAAGTAAGAACTATCTTACTTGAAAATGGCTTATCAACCGAAGCTGATTTAGAAGCTATTGAAGAGAAAATCAAAGTTCAAGTTCAAGAATCAGTTGATTTTGCAGAAGCTTCTCCATACCCGCCAGTAGATGAAATGTATAAGGATATTTACGTAGAACCAAACTACCCTTATATCATTGACTAAGGATACAAAGGCAGGCTAAATACCTGCCTTTTTTATTAATCTAAAATCAACTCAAACCAAAACCCTCACAAATGAATTCCTTAACCATAGGCTCAAAAGCTCCAGATTTTACGCTTACCAACTCAGATAAGCAAGCAATTACTCTTTCAGAACACTTCGGTAAGCCAATAGTATTGTTGTTTTTCCCATTGGCTTTTACGTCAGTATGTACCGCTGAATTATGCTCTGTGAGAGATAACATTACTTTCTACAATCAAACCAATGCTACGGTTTTAGGTATATCTGTAGATTCTCCTTTTACTTTAGCAAAGTTTAAAGAAGAGCAGAAGCTTAACTTCCAACTACTATCAGATTTCAACAAGGAAGTTTCTGGTGCCTATGGTTCCTTATACGAAAACTTTGTTTTAGGATTAAAGGGAGTAAGTAAGCGTTCAGCCTTTGTGATTAATACTGAAGGCACTATAGTTTATGCTGAAGTCCTTGAAAACGCAGGCGACCAACCAAACTTTAATGCAATTCAAGATGCATTAAGAGCACTTTAAGCAATAAAATTTCAAATTCACATATAAGACAGCCCTCAAAGGCTGTCTTTTTGTTATATTGCTAGCCATTTGTTCTGTTTAAATCGTTTGTACAGAATATAGTCCTATTTGAATACACCCTTGAAAATGAGTAACCCAACAAAGCAAGAACTTAACCGTTGTTTGCTTACCATTTATTTAGCTGTAGCCTATTCAGATGGTACTTTAGGTACCGATGAAGGCAATGCTATTTTAAGAAAAGCGAACCAATTGTTCTCGGATACCAAAACTGCCCTTTTAGAGTTTAATGAAATTAGCTCGATAGTAATGGCTATGAACAAAACAGATCTTTGGGATTATATTGCCGATAGCATTGAGCGTTTTCCCGAGCAAGCAGTTTTAAGAAAAGAACTAGAACACAACCTTTCTGAAATTATGGAAGCCGATGGCAAAGTATCTGAAAGTGAGCTTAGCCTTTACAGAAAGGTATTTGGTTTATTGATGCACTAATTTTTATAGTTATACAATTGTATCAAATCTCAAAAAAATCTGCATTTTGCAGCTTGCTAATTTAGCTTTTTAAATACCTCCCCTTTACAATTACCAAATAAAATACTGATGACTGCAGTAACTAACGACTCGACCTCCCAAAAACACCCACCAGGTTTATACCTACTTTTCTTCGCGGAAATGTGGGAACGCTTTAGCTTTTATGGCAACCGCGCCCTACTAGTACTTTTTATGAGCAAGCCACTTATGGAAGGTGGTTTGGCAATTGCAAAATCGGATGCCGTAAAGTATTATGGCCTCATTCAAGGAGCTTGTTACTTAACCCCAATTATTGGTGGGTTCTTAGCTGATAAGTTTTTAGGACAACGTAAATCAATCTTAATTGGTGGTTTACTTATGGCAATAGCGCAGTTGGTACTTTTCCTTTCTGCACAAGCTACAAGTATTGACTATTTCTGGATGGGTATTGCGTGTTTAATCATTGGTAATGGATTCTTTAAACCGAATATTTCTACGCTAGTAGGTAGGTTATATCCTGAAGGTAGCACCCTAAAAGACCAAGCCTATACCATATTCTATATGGGTATTAACCTAGGTGCTATGAGTCCACTTTTAATTGGGCCAATCGTTGAAAACTGGGCTGCTGAATTTGGGCCAGATGGTAAAATTAGCCACTACGGTTTTCAGTGGGGCTTTTTGTTAGCTTGTGGTGGCATGTTATTAGGTCAGCTAATTTTCAATTTATTAGCTTCTAAATACTTAGGCTCAATTGGTACAGCACCAGTAAAAACAGATAAATCTGCCACCGAAAAGGCGGAAGATGGCTCTGGTGGCGCACTTTCAAAAATTGAAATTGATAGAATGATTGTACTAACCATCATTACTATTTTCTCAATCATATTCTGGTTAGGCTTTGAGCAAGCAGGTGGTGCATTCACCCTATATACTGATAACTACTTAGATAGAAACTTTATGGGTACTGTTATCCCAACGACTGTTTTCCAAGCAATTAACCCAATTTTCATTTTGGCTTTAGGTTTCCCACTATCTATAATGTGGATTAAAATGGGACCTAAAAACCCATCGCTTATCGTGAAAATGGCTTTAGGTTTGGTACTAATGGGTGCTGGTTTCTTCCTAATGGTAGGTGCTGCAATTGAACGTGGTGGCGATTCTGCTCCTGAAACAGCTTTAGCTTCTATGTGGTGGATGGTTGCTACATACTTTGTGCATACTGTTGCTGAGTTATTCCTTTCACCTGTAGGTCTTTCTGCAGTTTCTAAACTAGCACCAAAATCACTTACTAGTGCATTTATGGGAGTTTGGTTCCTATCTCCATTCATTGCCCATACATTGGCAGGCTTTACGGAATCGTATATTGAAGTGCTAGGTGCCATTAACGTATTCACCTATATTGGTGCTGGCGGTATTGCAATTGGTATTTTAATGTTAGTATTCTCTGGCGTTTTAAAGAAGATGATGCACGGTGCAGAAACAGCCAGTTAATAAATCGTGATCCTTTACAAGGGAGGGTAGGGCAGCAATGCTTTACCCTCTTTTTATGTTTAGAAACTAATAATAAGTCATTTTATTAACCTTAGCTTAACAAGAGATTACCTACTTAGTCTTACTTTTGTAATCGGGTTAGGCTTTAATTAAAAGTTACTAATACCCACAAACTTACTAGGCACTTAGAATGCGCTTAAACTTAAATTTGTTGCTTGTTATTTGTATAACTATTTGGTTTACAGAAGTTAAAGCACAAACGATTTCAGAAAAAGTTACTTCCGAATGTAATATCGGGATGACTATCAATAACTTAGGTATCATAGGCAACGCCTTTAATGGTTCTTACGTTGCTAATCCTCCCTTTCCTAGCTGTCGTTATCCTAAAAGTTCTGATATAGAGCATCTTTTCACGGGAGGTTTATGGGTAGGTGGACTTAAGCAAGGGCAACCTGTTGTTACTACAGGTGCATTTGAAGCCAGCAGAGGCTATAGTGTGGGCGGTGCAAATTTTGAATTTGTGGCTCCGTTCGGTTCAGTATTGCAAGAGCGTTCATCATTAATTAGTAAGCAAGACTTATATTCTCCTGCTGCTATATCTCACCAAGATTTTATTTCTGAATTTACCGATACCGCCTTTCGTGGGGTAGTGCCAGGAACACAATTTCCTATACCAGGTTATAATCCCTTAGGCCTTTCGGTTAGAATGGAAACCTATAATTGGAACTTCCCTTATTCTAACTTCTTTGTAATCCTCAATTTCAGGATTATTAACGTAGGTCAAGATTCTATTGTTAATCCTTATGTAGGTTATTGGGCAGATGGGGCAGTTAGAAACGTACGTGTTTCTCCTCCTGGAACTACCAACTTTTTCGGAACAGGGGGCAATGCCTACATAGATTCATTAAATGCAGTTTACGAATACGATGCCACTGGCGATACCGCTTCTACTAGAAGTTATATGGCCATTAAATACCTTGGCGCAACTGATGCCAAAGGTTTTAGGTATCCTCTTCCTTATGGCAATCCTGCTATCAATCAAGATTTTAAGTGTAATAAGTATTCTTGGCGTTTCCGTGGTATTGAAGACTTCCAAAGCCCTAATACTGAGGCTTTACGCTATGATAGAATGAGTACTTCTATCACCGACCGACCAAACTGGAACGACCTCAAAACGATTATTGCCAAAGATTTTAACGGCTCAAACCTTATAAGTGCAGGTCCGTTTACTACCCTTTACCCAGGCGATACCATCAATGCTACATTTGCTGTAGTGCTTGCCGATAGAGTTTTAGATGGTTTCCCGCCAGAAGCAAATACTGCTACTCAACTCAGAAATTTAATTAGTGGTTGCCAATATGTGCAAGCTGCTTTTAACGGAAACGACCGTAACTACGATGGTTTAGCCGATAGCACAGGTGCTAGATTACAACGCTTTTTATTGCCAACCCCACCAGCAATTCCTAATACCAAAGTGGTAGCTCGTGATAATGCAGTCGATATCTATTGGAACAAAGAAGCTGAAAACAGCCGTGATAGAATTACTGGTCTGCAAGACTTTGAAGGGTACCGTATTTATAAAACCAAGTTCGGTTATGATGTTCAAGCTGCTGTTGATGAAAACAACGCCTTTGAAATAGTTGCAGAATTTGACAAGGCAGGTAATAACCTGTTCTATAATACAGGTTTCAGTAAAATTGCACTAGGTACTCCAGAAGTAATAGATGGTGATACGATGTTTTATAAGTACACCATTAATAAACTACAAAATGGTTGGCAGCATGTAGTTGCCCTTGAAACTTTTGACGGTGGTAACCCTAGAACAAACCTTCCTTCATTGGCGACTGGTCCTTTGAACAACTTGTTCCGTGTTTTCCCTGGAAAAACGGCCAATGCTGATGTTAAGAAGACAGAGCCTTTTGTTTACCCAAATCCTTACTACGGGGAAGCAGCTTGGGAAGGCATTGCCACTACAAGACCAGAAGATAAAAAGCTTTACTTTGCTAATTTACCTAAGCGTTGCGTAATCCGTGTATTTACAATGAGCGGCGATTTAGTGGATGTAATTAACCACGACCAGGCCTACAACGGTTCAGATATAAAATCGTTCAGCAGTCCTAACCAGACTGTTTTTTCAGGAGGCGAGCACGCTTGGGATTTGCTTTCAAGTAATAACCAAATCATTTCTAGAGGTTTATATATGTTCACAGTCGAAGACTTGGAGAACAAAAAAACTTTTAGAGGCAACTTTACCATTATCAAATAAACCTATCATTCACTTACTCAATTTATTATGAGAAAATTACTACTTGGGTTGTTTGCTTTATGTGCTATGAATAGCGCTATGGCACAAACCGAAACAACAATTAGGGGGATTCAGTTCCGTACCCCAGAACAACTTGCTGCTCGTGCCGATGAAAATAACTTTGTTGGTCAGGCTGTTAGAGTTAGAGGCGTAGTACTTATTCCTGGTACCGCAAACGTAAGTTCTTCTGAAGCAAATCCTAATCGTCACGTTTGGATGCGTCAGATAGGTGGTGGACCATTTTCAACCATTGGTTTCAGACACGATGGAAATACAGCACCTACAGATATGCGTGACTTGCAAATAGGTGATACTATTGAAGTGACAGGTGTTGCTGGTGAATTTAGAGGTGAAACACAAATTTTACCTGTAACATCAGTAAGAGTTATTTCCTTATATGAACCCGGTTCTCCTAAACCTGCAGCTACGCCTATTGAAATGCGTAATATGAATACTGTTCGTTTGCAAGATAGTATTCCATTAGGTGAGCAATATGAAGGCGATTATGTTGAATTAAGCAATGTAAGAGTTGTTGCAGTTGATCGTTTTTTTGCAAGTAATGCAAGCCGTGTTAGTTTTACCGTTCAAGATGAATTTGGAAATAGATTAAGTATTGGCGATCGTTTCTTTGCTCAACGTTTACCAAACTGTTCTACATCACCCGTGAACCTTTGTGGACGTTTTGTTCCTCCAAGTGTTGGTGATGTATTTAGAAAAATTAGAGGTATTGTATTACATAATAAAGTTACTGGTGGTGGAACAAGAGGTGTTGGATACCAAATCCATCCTTTTGATTCCCTTGATTATGAAAAAGGGAAGTCTGCTCCATTTGTAATCAATGTAAACAACAACCCAATTAAGCCTACTTCTGCACAAAACTGTTTAATTACAGCTCAAATTACTGATGGTACCGATTCATTAGGTAGAAGAGCTGAAATTACAAGGGCAATGTTATACTACACTCGTTTAGCTAACGATGCAACTGCAGTAACTACTTTTACAGACTCTTTACAGTTGATTCGTGTTGGTGCAAGTGATTTGTTTAATGCAACAATTCCTGCTCAACCTGATGGTAGCATTGTAGCTTATTACATTAGCGTAAGTAATAATCAAAATTTAACTACTAACTCTCCTGATGTTAGTAGAGCTGCCTTAACTGAATCGCCTCGTTTTTATTGGGTGTATGACAGGGCTTTACGCATAGCTGATATCCAAAGAAACCCATTAGTACCAACAAGAAGTGATATTAGAAATGCAGTAAGTGGTAGCATTGGTGCTCAAGTAACTGTATCAGGTATTGTAACAGTTGATACTAGCTTTAGCGGTCGTGCCTTCTTTATGCAAGATGCCACTGGCAGGGATTTCGCAGGTATTATGGTTCGTGTTACTAATGAAAGTGACTTAAGAAACCTAAGAAAAGGGCAGACAGTTACTGTTACAGGTATTGTTTCTGAAGATGGTCAAATGACTTATTTATTAGCAGCTAACGTAGTTATTGAAAATCAACCTTTAACGGCTATTCTTCCTCTAGAAATTCCTTTAACTGAATTAAATGTTGGAGTTTCAACCAGAAATGGAACTACAGTTACGGATGCAGTTAACTGGTCATTAGCGAAAGAAAAGTATGAAGGTCAGTTAGTTAGAATAGTTAATCCTTCAGGAAACTTAGTAGTTTCAGATACAAACTTTTTAAGTAGCCTAAACACACCAGATACAACAAACTTTGGTGAATGGAAAGTAGGTTTAGATAGAACTGAAACAAATGGTGTAATTATCCTTTCGGGTTTACGTAGTAGATCAAATACTTATGTAAGCAGTCTTTACAATCCCTTCATAAATACTGATTCTTCAACTAGAATAAGAGTAACACCAAGACCAATTAGAACTGGTCAAGAGTTTGCTGCCATCACAGGTGTGGTTTACCACTCTTTCGGTATCTTAAAGCTTATCCCTAGAGATGGTTCTGATGTATGGTTAACTCCACAATCGGCTAATGGCTTAATCAACAACTTGGTAGCTATGTTCCCTAACCCAGCTACTGAATCAGTAAATATTAACTTGAACCTAGAAAACGTTTCTGGTTATAATGTTCAATTTACTGACCTAAGCGGCAGAACAGTGAAGCGTAATGCTCTAAACAGTGTGAACAACACTATTTCTGTAGCTAACTTGAATAACGGTTTATACGTAGTATCAGTAACCGATGCTAGTGGTAAATTGGTATTCCGCAACAAATTAAACATAGTAAAATAAGCATATCCTGATTGGCCGACTCTTGCAATAGGGTCGGCCTTTCTTTATTATGAAGCAACTTTACCCACTCATTTTCATATTGGTAATTGCGCTGCTTGGCAGCTGCAAAGAAGGCGAACTACTTAAAACTAGTGCACCTTCTACCTCTTTATACGTTGATACTATTGCCCTTAGCGATAACGAACGCCTACCAAGTAGGGTATTGTTACGTTGGCAAGGCTTTAGTGCCGATGATTATGTAGTTGGTTATAAAGTGCTTTTCTCTTTTTCACCTATTCCTAATACAGCTGCTGCTTTTGATACTGTTAAAAGCGTAACCACAAAAACCGATTCTACTTTTCAGTTTGTAATACCAAGAGGCAGTAATAATGCCGATGTATATTTTTCTGTACAAGCCATTAATAGCAAAGGCATAGCCGATAATAATCCGCCTGTGCTAAAAGTGCCTATTATCAATACTCCACCAACTAGTCGTTGGGACGATGCCAAGCTACCGAAAGCAAATCAGGTATTGGCAGTAGTTACATTACCTTTTAATGTGGACGATTTCGATGGGAAAAACACCCTCGATAGCGTTCAAATCAGAGCCAATTTTGGCGAATGGATAACCATTCCTACCTCAACTACCCAGATAGCCTTGGTAGCTCAAAATCCGAAACAAAGCGGAACACAGTCTGCATTGATATATAATTCAACTTTTGAAAGAGGTCCTCTTTCAATACGCTTACCTAATTTCCGTAATAACGATAGCAATAGCTTTGAAATAAGAGCCATTGATGCCTCAGGAGCCACCTCAAAATCAGATACCACCAAGAGTATTTTTGTTACTGCGCAAAGAGGAGATTTATTGGTATTGGAAGGTCATTACTCAGATTCATTATTGCCTTTCTATAAGACTCAAGTTTTTGCAAACACTTCAGTTGCCACTAATGGGGTTGACTTCCTAACCTTTGCCCAAAATAACGAGCTAGACCAACCACAAGTTTTAGATCCTACTCTTGACCTATTGTTCTCTCTGTACAATAGCATCTATTTCTATAACGATGTGCGTAATAGTGGTGATGACCCTTATTTGTTAGAAAGCTACTATCCTTATTTCAGAAACTACTTAAGGAACAACGGTAAACTGATTCTTAGTTGTCCGTTCCCAAAAGCAGTAGAGGCATTATCGAGTAATTCCCCAGTTTTTAGTTTAATACCAGTAAGCACCCAAGGTTTTGGAGCTACAGCATTCCAAGTATCAGTTGCCCGATTAAATAACAATAGAGCGGCAAATCCGGCGGCAAGAGCAACAGGTTTCCCTGCTTTAACAAGTAATTTTGCCTTCGCTTCGATTGATCCATTCAATATTACCCCAGATGGTGATAGTTTATATTCGGCGCCAAATATTTTTTATACCCCAGCTAATCCATCTGGTAGTCAAATTATTGCAGCACGCAAAAAGAATAGCCAAGGAAAAACTAACCTGGTTTACTTTTCAGTGGAACTGCATAAGCTGAATGGTAACAATCAAAATTTACAACAACTATTTACCCATATTTTGAACAATGAATTTAACTGGTAAAGCTATATGCCTTTGGTTATTGTTTTTAGGATGGGCAATAAACGTATCGGCACAAAGTACTCCTGCAACTACTAGTCCTTCGGGTACATTAGTAGGTAAGGTTACTGATAAAGAATCTGGCGAACCACTGATTGGTGCCACCATCATGATTGTTGGTACTTACAAAGGTGCTGCAACTGACTTTGATGGAAATTACATCATAAAAAATATTAAGCCGGGCGATTACAGCATAAAGGTTTCGTTCGTGGGATATACCGAAAAGATATTTACAGGTATAAGAATTAAGGATGGCGAACCAACCAAATTAAGTGCTGCCATCTCTCAAATTGTAATTACCCGCCAGACAGTTGAAATTATTGGTCAGCGCCAAATTGTTGATATAGAGGATGGAAAAAGCCAAGTGCGTATTTCAGCCACTGATATTAAAGAAATGAATGTGAAGAACATTCAGGATATTATATCACAACAAGCTGGGGTTAGTGTATCGCCTGATGGTTTACAAATTAGAGGGGGTAGGGTTTATGAAACCCAATACCGTGTAGATGGTATTAGCGCAACCGACCCACTTGCAGGTACAGGTTTTGGAGTAGAAGTATCTGCTGGTTCAGTAGCTGATGTTACCTTGGTAACTGGGGGTGCCGATGCAGAATACAATGGAACATCTGGTATTGTAATTACAAAAGTGAAAGAAGGTGGCGATAAGTTTCAGGTATCTGGTGCTTGGCAACGTGACAATTTTGGTACTAATGTGAACCGTGGCAGTGCTTGGAACACTGATATTGCAGAATTAGCTTTTGGAGGTCCGCTTTCTAAGAATAAGAAACTAAGGTACTTTGTATCGGGCAATGCTGCCTTTAACGATACCTATTACAGACTTACTGCCAATCAGTTACAATCAAGCATTACTGCTTACGATAAAACATTGGCCCCAAGGCAAGATAACAAAGTTACTAATACCATTAAGCTTAGCTACAGAGTAAACGACCAAGTAAAGCTTACTCTTACCAACCAACATTCCATTTTGATTAACCAGAATTCAAGAACCCTTCAAATTGTTGGTTTTGATGCTATTTTGGCTCCGGGTTTACAGTATCCATTTTCACAACTTTTGGATAATGCTACTACCTATACACACAGAACTAACCTTACTGCAGCCAATATTGATTATAGCTTTGGTAAGAACTTTACCTTTATTGGTAGCGTGGGTAGGTTATTTACTAACCTAAGAGCTGATGCTAATGGCAGGCCATTCCGTACCGCTACAGTTGATCGTGACTTTGATCCAAGATCGGTACCTACTTTACCGGGAGTAGTTTACCCAAGTAATGATAGCACCGTGCAGTTCACTTTGCCGGGTAATGGTTTGTTCAATAATCCTGATGGTTTAACCACACTTTGGCATGACCACTACGTTCAGGAATATACTGTAAAGGCAAAGTTTAACTACCTAAGCGATAGCAAAAGGCACTTTATGTCGTTTGGTATTGAGCACAAAATGCAGGATATGCAGTGGGTAGATGTGAGTTCACCTTGGGTGGGTGCCCCTATTATTATCCCTGGTGTTGATACCTTAAAGAGCGATAGAATTGGTACATCGTCTGATGTTTGGAAAGTTAAAACCAACCAAGGCAGTATTTTCTTCCAAGACGAAATCAAGTACAAAGGTATTATTGCTACAGTCGGCACATCGTTAGAGTACTGGCGACCAGGTAAATATGCTGAAGATGCCGTTGATAACCCGCGTACACCCTTACCAGACCAAACTAGAGAGGATTTCAAAAAGCAAACCTATAATGTGTTTGGTGCGAGGTATAAAGCCAGACTTTTACCACGAGTTAGAGTATCGTTCCCAGTTACAGAAAACCAAGTAATGTACTTTAATTACGGCCATAGTATGCGTTTGGCTCACCCACGTTTCGTTTATGGTGGTATGGATCCTGTTTACTTGAACCGTGCAGAAATTGGTGATTTGGGTAACCCAGGAATTAATCCAGAAGTTGCGGTATCGTACGAAGTAGGTATTAAAGGACAACTAAACAGAGATTTCGGTTATACTTTTACCGCCTTCTATAAGGATTACTTCGATTTCATTGTTAACAGAAGCGTAGTAGTAAGAGGTGTAACAGGAGGTTTAGAAACCAAGTCGTTTGCATTTAACCAAGATTATGCAAGGGTAAGAGGTGCAGAAATTATGGTAAGCTACCGTTTAAGTTCTATGGTAAGAGCCATGGCTAATGCCTCGTTCCAAGTAGCTACTGGTAAATCAAACACCGCTGCTGAAAGTAGGTTACAAATTATTAACCAAGGCAATGTAGACTTAACCAAAGAACAATACCTAGCATGGGACCGTCCGTTAGATTTAAAAGGTACCCTAATTTTTACCCCTGATACCTCAGTTCGCTTCTTTGGTATTCCATTGAAATACACAAGAGTTTTCGTGAGCTCTACTTGGAAGAGTGGCTTACGTTATACCCCAGCCGTATTGGTAGGAACCGATGACTTAGGCAGACCACGTTATGAGTCTGATTCAAAAAATCCATTTTCAGAAATTGGTAGTGCTTGGTCTTGGACCGATATTAAAATTACCCGCGATTTCCCACTTGGAAAGAAGCGTTTTATTTCAGCTAGTATAGAAATAAACAACGCTTTCAATAATAAGAACGCTCAAATTATTAACCCAGTAACTGGTACCGCTTACCAAAATGGCGATCAGTTATTGTATAGCCAACGTGATCCAAACTATCCATCGCCTTTAGACTTTGGTACACCTCCAAATAACCCAGCGAGGTATATGCAGCCAAGGCAAATTATATACGGGATAGCCTTTAACTTCTAATATACCCTTAGTTTAATCTTAAACAGCACTAATGAAAAATTGGTGCTGTTTTTTTGTATATTACAGATATTAAGGCAGTTTGCTTTACGAATAACTCACAATACTATGAAAGCAAAATTTCTGATTGTAATGGCATTTATTGCCATTAGTAATTCGCTTTGGGCACAAACTAAAACCCTTGAGCAAACCGTTCGCAACCAAGAACCTCATAACAACAAGCAACCCAAAAAGTACTATGCAAAGGGAAGCGTTGAAGATAGAGCCCATATAACTACTAATAAGTTAACCAAGCAACTCAACCTAAATGAAAGGGAAGCTTAAAAGTTTACAACACCACTCTTATTGCCATAAAGGAACGAGAGTCGGTGAAGAAAACTTATTATAGAAATAAAAAACTGCTTAATTCTAAAATGAATGAAGTTGATGAAAAGCTAGATAAGGAATACCAATCTATTTTCACAAGCGAAATTTACTTGAAGTACCAAGCGAACAAAGCGAAGTTAAAGAAAGAATATAAAAAAGATAAAAGGGCAATTAAGCGCGCTGCCGATACCATTGGAAGCTAAATGGTAAGTAAAAACTAAAAGTAGGGGATAGCATCTCCTACTTTTTTTGGTACTATATTAAACCTTTGTTAGTAAATCGACATCCAATAACAAAACAGAAACTTATGAACAAGATACTTTTAGTAGCCGCAGCGCTACTTTTCGGAAGTGCAACTTTTGCACAAACTGCAGCCCCATCTGCAACTCCAAACCAAACACCCTCTCAGACTGAAGATGGTCAAAGAGGTGGTGGAAGAGGACACCGTGGAGGTGGATCCCCTGAAAAACGTGCTAAGAAGCAAACTGCTTTCTTAGTGAAGGAATTGGGTTTAAATGCTACCCAAGAAAGCAAAACTTACGAGGCAGTATTAAATGCAGTAAATTCAAGAATGGCTGCCAGAAGCACCTATGGCAATGATAAAGATGCCATGCGCGAAAAAGCTAAAAGCATTCAAACCGATTTGGAAAATCAGTTAAAGAATATCTTTACTCCTGAGCAGTTTACAGCTTATACTACAAAAAAGGCTGAAATGAAGGGTAAAATGAAAGCTCGTAGGGCTGAAAAACAAGACGATACCCCTTTTGACCTAGACTAGTAACGCACCCTAATAAAGTATTGAAAAGTGATAGAGGTTTCTCTATCACTTTTTACTTTTTTAGGCGAACTGCATAAAGGGCTATACACCATACCTCGGTGCCATACTTATAGCCATACCCATTTATAGAATAGCCAGAACTAAGCAAGTGAAACTCTCTATGGTTGGCCTCTCCAATAATGCCTGTATGTCCAGTAAGCGGGTCAGGAGGAAATTGAAACCAATATTGCACTATATCTCCTGGTTTTAAAGAATCATTTGCAGGTACCCAATCGGCTAAACCTTTATCAACTAGTACCTTACAGATACCTGTAATTTTAGAAGAATCGTTATTCCTTAGGTCAGCCTCAACTTGTTTAAGGCTTACGCCTTTAATATAGATGGCATCCTTTTCTGCTTGGGTAAATGTATAATGAGGCTTCAGGAGGTCGTGCATAAACTGCACACAATTACGGGCTTTGTAATTTGGTGCTAGTTTAGGTCCTCTTAATTCGGCTTCTTTTACCAACCAATGGGCGTTGGTATCTATTCGGTAGTTATCAGGCTCAAAGTTGCTCGTACTAGTTCCTAGTATATCTGAAACAATATCACCTGTCCTTGTTTCAGTACAAGAAAAAAGCAACCAAGAAATAATGACTAGAATGGTCAAAGGTTTCAATAGGATGTTGGTTAATGCAAATACGCTTAAAACCTAAACCTATTGTCTAAACCTCAGGTTCTTGCTGACTCAGGCAATGGAAACTACCTAATCCCCAAATAATATCAGTACTATCTAAACCGATAACTTCTCTTTCTGGGTGAGCTGCTGCAATTATTTGAAGCGCCTTATCGTCGTTAGCGCACCTGTAAGTGGGAACCACTACATACTTGTTACTTAAATAGTAATTGGCATAGCTAGCAGGTAGACGTTGGTCTTCAAAAATCACTGGGTCTGGCATTGGTAACTCAATGATATTAAGTTGCTTACCATTTAACAAGCGCATTTCTTTCAACTCTTCCAAGTTATCTTGAAGTAGTTGGTAGTTTTCATCGCCTTTGTTTTCTTCGATAACCGTTATTACGGTATCTTCATTAACAAAGCGGGTAATATCATCTATATGGCCATCGGTATCATCGCCAACGATGCCATCGCCAACCCAAAGAATTTGATCAACGCCATAATAATCAGACAAATACTTTTCTATTTGTGCCTGATTCAAATGAGGATTTCTGTTCTCATTCAAAAGGCAAGCCCTTGAAGTAAGCAGCGTTCCAGCCCCGTTAAATTCTACACTGCCACCTTCCATCACAATACCTGGATGTAACACAGGTAAATTGAAATGATTGGCAATTAAAGTAGGTACTACATCGTCCAAATCGAATGGAGGGTATTTATTACCCCAAGCATTGTAACCCCAATCGACAATAATCTTTTCTTTAGTGGTAGGGTTAATCAAGAATGCAGGACCGTGATCTCTGCACCAAGCATCGTTGGTTGGGAAGTGGAAAAACTCCACTTTACTCATATCGGCCCCAGCTAACTGAATATGCTTTAATGCAAATTCTTGCATAGCTGCATTGGCAACGTTAATCCTAACTAATTCAGATTCAGTCAACAGCTTTATAAACTGCGCATATATAGGGAAAATGCTATCTATTTTGCCTGGCCAACTTTCTTCTTTATGTGGCCAAGAAAGCCAAGTTGCAGTATGTTTATGCCATTCGGCAGGAAAGAAAAAGCCTTGCGATTTTGGAGATTGTGCAGGATTAAATGCCATTGGTAAGGAGTAGTTTGGGCTTATTGCTCGTCAATTAATCTTTTTGTGATAGGCTGATAGCTATCAATACGTCTATCACGTAAAAAC
>JAIYDB010000017.1 GCA_027487695.1 Cytophagaceae bacterium
AAAGCATCGTTTTGAAAAGTATTGGTAAGCAGAATCCCACCATTGCAGTCGGTCGATGGCCTAGCTGCTCCTTGTAAAATATAAGCATTTTCTGCATTACAGAGGGTACTACGAGTTACAGCAATATTAGGCGTAGCGGTAGAATCTTGTACAGTTACTGTTAAAGCATTTGAGGCAGCACTAGTACAGGCTCCTTCTATAATTCTAACGGTGTAAGTACCGCTAGTACGCACATTGATGCTTTGGGTAGTATCGCCAGTGCTCCATAAAATACGACGAGGTGCAGGTGGATTATTAGTAAACAAAATCACAGAACCACCTTGGCAAAAAGTTAGCGCACTACCAGCCGAAAGGGTTGGGGCGGGCGGGGTAAGGCAAGATGGGGTTAGGAGGCGGATAGGGTTGTTGGTTGCATCGCTAACGTAAATCAATCCTGTGTTTGAGACTGCAATTCCCGCAGGATAAGAAAAAGACGAATTTAATCCTATGTCATTCGCATTACCGTCAATTCCATTACCTGCAATAGTTGAAACAATTCCTTCAGGACTAATTCTTCTTATCCTTCTGTTTGTTAAATCAGTAACAAAATAGTTGCCATTATTAGCCATTGCAATAGAAATAGTTCTATCGAATCGAGCAATAGATAAAGGACCATCCAAATAACCAATAGAACCTGAAAAAATAGTTGAATTACCATTTAAATCGATCCTTCTGATACATCCAGAGTTTGCCTCAGTAACTAAAAAAAAGCCAGCAGGATTAAACACTATCCCATGCGGACTTGCAAAGGATGCTGAATCTCCACGTCCATTTATAACTCGATTTAACCCATTACCTGCTAGGGTAGAAACTATACCATCAGGAGTTATTTTTCTAATTCTGTTGTTATCCCGATCTGCAACATAAAGATTAGAATTATTATCAAAAACCAGTGCCCTAGGTCTAAAAAATCTTGCATTATTCGCAGGTCCATCTCTAAAACCTCCTGTATCAGAGCCAGCAAAGGTTGTAACGATTCCATTAAGATCTATCTTCTTGATCTTATTATTTGAACCATCCGATATATATATATTACCGATTCTGTCAACAGCTATACCAGCAGGGTCACGAAACCTTGCTACATTTCCATCACCATTTATATCTCCCTGAGTTCCATTTCCTGCTATTGTAGAAACAGTTCCAGATGGGGAAATTCTTCTTATTGAATGATCTAAACCACCTGCAACCAATAGGTTTCCTGATAAATCAAAAGTAAGCCCAATAGGTGTATTAAATCTTGCATTTACCCCAACTCCATTTTGGAAACCAGAAGCTCCAGTAGAACTTCCAGCAAAAGTACTTACAGTATAAGTTTGCCCACTTACCTTCAAAAAAGGAAATAAAAATACTAAAACCAGCAAAAAGCTAATTTTATCTTGGAATAATCTAATCACGGTACTTTCTCGGTCGTTGAATGTATTTACAAAGTAAAGATAGGAGGGTTTTTGGAAGTTTTACTAACCTATACCCAAAAAAACAAGCATTTTCAGAAGTCTAATTGATAGATGAAAAGCAAATAATTTTCTTTAAAATTCTTTGAAAATTAATAACGAAAAAAAATACCCCTCACCAGGTAAGGGGTATTAAATAATGACTTTAAGAATTAGTTGTTTGGAGCTTGCTCCTCGCCATTCATTAGAGGCTTGAACTCTTCCATAAACATATCTACTAGTTTATGATTCGCGGTAGCAATAACTTCTGCCATTTTCTCGTCGCCAGTGGCACGCAAAATAAGATCGTGCACACCACCAATAAGTTGTATGGCAAATAGCTTCATCTCTGGCACTTCCATAAACTTGTTCCAAAGATTTATATTCATCATGGTGCGCTCTTTTTCGTCCCATACGCCTAATAAAAAGGCCTTGGTATGTTCGGGCTTATTGCCAGTATCGGTAGCTTGCCAGGTTATTTGTTCTGGTATGTTGCCTTCATCTAGCCCGATAGTAATCTTAATTTCTGAGGTTCTCATTAAATACTGAATTGAGGGTACCCTAATAGGGTGTTAGCGTAATATTTAGGCTGCAAAATACGGCACTTTGGATTACCTTTGATGTATTAATTACTTACTTCTATGTGTAAATTACTCACAAACATATCGGTAGTTGCTTTTATACTACTTGCAATAGGGCAGGAAGCGCTGGCGCAAAAGCCAAAATCGCTTACGGTTGCTTTCTATAATGTTGAAAATTTATTCGATACCCTTGATAATCCTGCCATAAACGATGAAGAATTCCTACCGCAGGGAAAGCTGAATTGGAATAAAATGCGCTATGATATTAAGCTCAACAGAATTGCCAAGGTGGTAAATTCTATTGAGGAACTAAATAAGCCTGATATTGTAGGTTTGTGTGAAGTAGAAAACAAGGCTGTATTAACCGATTTAGTTAGCCTAAAATCTATGGATAGGTTTGATGTTATTCATTTCGATAGTCCAGATGAAAGAGGTATTGATGTAGCCTTACTATACAGAAAAAAGATTACCAAGGTATTGAATGCCAAACCTTATCGTATCAATTTCCCTAACGATCCTAATGATAGAACTAGGGATATTCTATTAGCAAGTTTGAAAATTGGAAAAGACACTATCCACACCATAGTTTGTCATTTGCCTAGCAGAAGAGGTGGTGCAGATAAAAGCGCTGAAAGCCGATTAACGGCAGCTTTGGTAGCCCGACATATTGTTGATTCAATACAGAAAACAAGTCCTATGGCTAAAATCATAGTTATGGGCGATATGAACGACGAACCAACCGACCCAAGTTTATTGGATGGTTTACAAGCCAAACCAACTGCCGAAGAAGCAAAGAATGGCAAGCTATTTAATCCAATGGCTGCCTTAAAAGCTAATGGCGAAGGAAGTTATATGTACAATAAAAAGTACGATATGATTGATAATATGATTGTAAGTGAAGGCTTACTTTCAGGCAAAGGCTTTCAGTATGTAGAAAAATCGGCTGCCATATTTAAGCCCGATTGGCTACAAGAACAAAACGAAAAATACAAAGGCTCGCCTTGGCGTACCTATGCAGGTAGCAAATACCTAGGTGGCTATTCAGACCACTTCCCTGTGTATTTAAAGTTGAAAATAAACTAGTTAATTACGAATTAAGCTGCTCTCTAATTGATAGTTATAGATAATACCGTATTGAGCGACGATATTGCTGAGAAGCATTTCGTTTGCGATTTAATCAAATGCAAAGGGGCTTGTTGCGAAGCAGGCGACTATGGAGCACCCTTGCTTGAATCTGAAATAGCAGAAATGGAAGAAGCCCTTGAAGCTACCCTTCCTTATATGAGTGAAAAAGGCAGGGCTGTAGTTGCGAAACAAGGCGTTGCCGTACCAGACGATGAGAAAGAACCCTCTACCCCTTTAATAGAAGGAAGAGAGTGTGCTTTTGCCATTAAAGGAAAAGACCAGATTTGGAAATGTGCTTATGAACTTGCCTTTAAAGCGGGCAAAACCAAGTTCGCAAAGCCTATTTCTTGCCACCTTTACCCGATCAGAATTACCAAATACGACCATTACCAAGCCCTAAATTACCACCAATGGCACGTTTGCGCGCCTGCTTGCCATAACGGAAAAGATTTAGGTGTTACCGTAGCCCAGTTTCTAAAAGGTCCGCTTATTAGAACCTATGGCGAGGAATGGTACCAAAAATTGGAAGCTGCAATTGTTGAAAAGAATAGCAATGGTAAGCAGTAACCACTACAAGTAAAACTCAAAACTACACCTGAAATGAAACAGTTATCAATCACAGAATGTCCTCGCGATGCAATGCAAGGCATTACTGAGTTTATACCTACCGATGTTAAAGTAAACTACCTAAATCAACTTTTAAAAGTAGGTTTTGATGTTTTAGATTTTGGAAGCTTTGTATCGCCAAAGGCAATACCTCAATTAGCTGATACAGCTTTTGTAATTGACCGCCTAGAACTAGGGCATAACCAAACCCAACTACTTTCTATTGTAGCCAATTACCGTGGCGCAGAACAAGCTGCCAGTTATAAGCAAATATCATATCTAGGATTTCCGCTTTCTGTTTCTGAAACCTTTCAGCAACGCAATACCAATAAAAGTATTGAGCAAGCCCTTGCCGATGTAGCCCAGATGCAAGACCTCTGCTTGCAGAAAGATAAAAAGCTAGTCGTTTACCTAAGTATGGCTTTCGGCAATCCGTATGACGATGCCTATTCGCCTGAAATGGTAGCCGCATTAGCCGACAAATTGATTGAATGGAATGTAGCTGAAATTGCCCTAGCCGATACCATTGGCAGTAGCAACAAAGAATCGATAGCGCAGTTATTTCAAGTATTGCGCAATCACTTCCCTGAGCAAGAATTTATTGCTCACCTACATAGCAATCCATATACTTCTACTGAGAAAATAGAGGCCGCTTATGAAGCTGGCTGCACTAAGTTCGATACAGCCCTTCTAGGATTTGGCGGTTGCCCTATGGCAAAAGACGAACTCACTGGCAACCTAGCCACAGAGACTTTACTCAATTTTGCCCAAGCCCAGGGACTTGCTACTACCATAAATCCGGAAGAGTTTGAGAAATCGGTTTTAGCAGCCCAATCTATATTCATTACCCATTAATTTACCATTACAGAATGCCCCAAGCCAAAAAAGTAGCCTTATTTATCCCTTGCTTTATCGACCAATTATATCCTGAAACTGGGTATAATATGGTGAAGATTTTGGAGTGGGCAGGCTGCCAGGTATCGTTCAATAAAAACCAAACTTGCTGCGGACAACCAGCCTATAATGCAGGCTTTTTTCCAGATGCTTGTAATGTAGCCCAAAAGTTCCTTACCGATTTTAATGACCCATCGTGTTATGTGGTAGCACCATCGGCATCGTGTGTTGGGATGGTAAGAAATAGCTATCCTAATCTTTTGCCAAACGACCCTAGGGTGCAAGAACTTGCTTCACGTACCTATGAGTTTACCGAGTTTTTAATTGATGTGTTGAAGGTAACAGCCATCCCTCAGGCAGAATTTCCTGCAAGGGCTGTGTATCACGATTCTTGTAGTGCATTAAGAGAACTAGGTGTAAAGTCAGGTCCCCGGAAATTACTATCGTCAGTAAAAGGATTAGAGATTGTCCCCCTTCCAGATGCTGAACAATGCTGTGGTTTTGGCGGCACTTTTGCTGTAAAATTTGAAGGGATAAGTACCGCAATGGCAGCCCAAAAAGTAGAGCGTGCTATGAGTACCCGTGCCCAATACCTCATTAGTACAGATAGTAGCTGCCTTATGCATATACAGGCATATACCCATAATGCAGGCTTCAGTTTAAAAACCATGCATTTGATAGATGTTTTAGCCAGCGGTTGGTAATACCAATTTATTGCTTATATTCGTTAAAGAACTATGCAAACAGAACTTAAAACTTCTTGGAACAAGGCACTGCTCAAAATCATTGCATTTTGTGGGCTTATTTCGCTTACATCAGTTTCTTGTTCATCATTGCCAGATTTAACGGAAAGCCCAAAAATTAAGTACAAAAGCCTGCGCTTTGCAAAAGGCAACAATACCGTTTTCGATACCATGTTTTTGACCTTGGATTTTGAAGATGGAAATGGCGATTTAGGATTGAGCGCTAATGAAACTACAGGCAATTTTGTTTTGTTAAAACCTGACGGCAGCATAAACGAAAATCATTATAACATTATGGTTCGTCCGTTTATTAAAGCCAAAGGCGCTCCCAACTTTGCAGAGAAAATCCTTTGTCCTACCCCGCCCTGCCCAAATAACTTTAACGGCCGTTACCCAAGACTGCTGTTTGATGGGATAGAAAAACCCTTGCAAGGGGAAATAGTGTATAACTTTGTATCGTCTAACTTTGGTTATGACAACCTAGGAATAACCGACTCGGTAATAAGGTTTGAGGTATTTATACGCGACCGTATGCTCAATAGGAGCAATACCATTACAACCGATACCGTGCTCATAAAATAATAATACTGTGAATAATTATACCAAGTACTTTCAGGTTCTGTATGAAGATAACCACCTGATTATCGTAAACAAAGAACCTGGCGTACTCGTACAAGGCGATAAAACGGGAGATAAAACCCTGAACGATTTAGTAAAGCAATACATCAAAGAAAAGTATAATAAGCCTGGCGATGTT
The DNA here is from genome assembly GCA_027487695.1 of Cytophagaceae bacterium. GTDB lineage: Bacteria > Bacteroidota > Bacteroidia > Cytophagales > Flexibacteraceae > JAIYDB01. The sequence goes on from JAIYDB010000017.1 coordinate 6,176, forward strand.
TGGCTAGGACTTGTACACCGATTAGATAGACCTACTAGCGGAATTGTAGTTTTTGCACGTACCAGCAAAGCGGCTGAACGAATGGCGGAAATTTTCCGTAAGCGCGATGTGCAGAAAACCTATTGGGCTGTAACCAAGAATAAGCCTAAAAACAAATACGGCAAGCTTACTCACTATTTGGTTAAAAACGAGGATACCAATACCGTTACTGCGTACGAGTTTCCAGTAGAAGATAGTTTAAAGGCCGAATTGAACTACCGTTACCTCGGCACTCTAAACGAGCACCACCTGATTGAGGTACAACCTATTACCGGCAGACCACATCAGATTAGGGTACAGCTGGCAAGCCTTGGCTGTCCTATTAAAGGCGATTTAAAGTACGGGTTCCCACGTCCCAACCCAGATGGCAGTATAAACCTACACGCTCGCAGGTTATACTTTGAACATCCAGTAAAAAAAGAACCCATTATTATACTAGCTGGATTGCCTAATAACCAGTTTTGGGAGCAGTTCCTCAACCTAGATGATTACGAGATAAAAGACGATATGGTACCCTTTCACCATTCAGGAATCTAGAATTCGGGGATATGAAAATATCCCTATTTTTTGGTAAAGCATAACATAATTTGCCAAGTTTGAATGCCTGATAAACCCACGGTATTCAATATATTGTGGCTTTACTTTGTACACTGTGAACAATCTTCTTAGCAGATGGAGTTAAACAAATAATGAGAGATCGCAGAAAGTTTATAGTTAAAGGAGTTAAAATTGTTTTCCCAATTTTAATAGTTGTCTTGATGATTATTGCTCCCTTCTGCGTTACTTTTGGAGAGCCGAAGCCTTGGTTTGCTTTTTTACTTTTTTATGCGGTAATTCCTTTTTTACCGCTCACGGATAATGTTATATTATATTTTTCTTTAGTATTATTAAATATTTTTATTTGGTCAATTATAATCCCAACGTTGTTATTTTATCTACCTCAACTCTACCGTAATTTAATTAATCGTAATTTGAATAAATAATTAATTCCTTTCATTTGCCATTAGCTTCTCTAAGCATATTCTTACCCTTCCCAGTCCACCACTTCCCTACCCTGCAACCCATAGGCATAGGCTTTATCGTAATACTGTAATACAATTTCTGCCACGGTTCTAAAGTCGTTAAGGGCTAGAGCTTCTTGAGCAGCCTTTACATTTTGTGGACCTACACGCTTTTTAATCCGCAAAAGCGCTTCCTCTAGTAGGTGTTTTTCACAATGGGTATAATCTGCCACCAACCTATCAATGCGTTGTGCTAAGGGAATATTTACCACATAAACAGGTACTTGCTGCATTTGCTTATATAAGGCATTGGGTAAGTGAACGGTTCCAATCAGTTTACTTTCGTCTTCAACCCAAATAGGTTGAGTAAGGTCAAAGTCAGATAGTATGGTAAACAATTCATTTTCAAATTGTTCCGTGGTTGGTTGTGGTGCCTGGTTTATAGCCCCAAAGCTGGAACCTTTATGATGGGCAATTCCTTCTAAATCAATTACCTGATGCCCATTTTGCTGCATTTGCAGTAAAAGTTCAGTTTTACCAGAACCTGTTGGTCCGCCCAGTACTTTGAGTTGGGGTAAACCTTGATCTAAAATACCCAAAAAGTGTTTGCGGAATACCTTATATCCTCCTTCTAACAGATAAACCCTAAAGCCTGCCATACTTAGTAGCCAAGCCATCGAGCCGCTTCGCATTCCACCTCGCCAGCAATGGACTATTATGCGTTTATCTGGGGCTATTTGTTTTGCCTGAGTTACAAAAGAGGCAAGTTTGGGACCTACCATTTCAATGCCCTTTTCAACAGCTGTATCTCTGCCTACTTGCTTGTAAAGTGTACCGATGATTGCCCGTTCCTCATCAGTAAACAAGGGCATACTCACCGCATTGGGAATATGCCCTTGTAGGTATTCTTTAGGTGCTCGCACATCGGCCACGGGAACCGACTTTCGCAATTCCAAGAACGTGGGTACCGATATGGTGCTAACCTTGCTCAATTAAAATACATCAATTAGCTTGATATGCTTATCGCGGAAAGGGAAGGTTTCGCCTGCCTTCTTTCCTGCCATAGCCTTATATAAAGGTGCCGCTGGCGATACAGCAAAATAGGCATCGTCGCCCACCTTTACATTGCCAAGACTTATGCTAATGAAAAGCTTTTGGGTTTCAGTAATTACAACAGAACCAAAACTAACTCCTTCAGTTTCCTTATCTGGATTTACCTGGCTTAGGGTGTTCAAATCGTCCATAGAATGTTCCAATTGCTTGGCATACATATCTCTTTGGTTCTGCATTTCTTCCCTATAGCTATCCATAAGGCTATCTTCTGCATTATCGTCGCTTTCTATGGCACTTTGCTGAGCCTCTTGCATAGCAGTTTTGTGGGTTTGCACAATCTCCTTTTGCAAGCGGTTACATTCAGCTAAGAGTTTATGTTTCAGTTCTAATTTCGGGTTACTCATAAGATATTTGGGAGGCAACAGTATTTTAATACTGGTAAATCAACTGCAAATAAACCACTAAGCAACCGTAACCACAAATAATATACGTGACTACCTTGTTAACTAACAATAGCCTTGCACTTTATACATCATATAACCCACCATCTCATGAAGTAACATTCGCCACCTTTCAACCGAAGATACATCTGGCATTATAAAATTCAAAAACTGAAATGGCATCTCCTGGTGGGTCTTTATATCGGCAGGGTAACACATTGGGTTCATCCCTACCTTTTTAAAGCACCCCCTTGCCCTGCGCATGTGGAATGCAGATGTACTTAATAACACCTTATCGGTGCCTATGCCAAGGCTATCTAAAACCCGCTTAGAGTTAATGGCATTTTCATGGGTGTTCCTACTATTACTTTCCAGAATGATATCGGCACTGTCCACTTTAAAATCTTGTAGCAATCTAAAGGCCGCTAATGCCTCAATGGTTTCGCCATCCTTCTTGAATAGATTACCATTCCCGCCAGAAATCATGATCTTCTTAACTTTTCCTAATCGGTATAACTGTACCACCTGCAACAATCTATCAACAGAGGCATTGGTATGTACCCTATCAAAAGGTTCCTTGGCAACATCGGTAAAGCCACCTAGCACAATTGCAACGTCGTAAGTACCTAAATTAGTAATAGCCACAGGAGCAACCTCCCATTGCCTAAAAAAAAGCATACCTAAATAGTTATTCCCAAAGAAAAGAACGAGAGTAATAGCGCCAATGGTAGCCCTCTTTTTCACAATCTGCTTTTTATGAAACAAGGCTAGCAAAGATAACCCCAACACATAAAAAAGCGGATTCACCGCAAAATCTAACAGCTTACTGATGATGAAAAACATAGACAGGTTGGGATAGTGGGTCAAAACTAATGAATAAAAGGTATCACCAAACAATACCCCAAATCAACTATCATCCTGTAACCATCACTGTCTAGTTTTTTGCGAAAGAAATACAAAATCAAATAGCCTCCTAATTGCCAAACCAAGGGCATAGCGACGTGCAGTTCTGTAACGATATGTATTAATATAATGACCAAAATACTTAACCCGAAAGCCCATCTTTGAAGCACTTCCCCGTTAGCTAAGCTTCCTATACTTGCGGCAGTTCCTTTTGTAATGCCTTGTTCCTTGCCAACTATCATCAGCATACTGATAACAACTACCACATATTCTATTCCCATTAAAGCAAGGTGCTGGCTATTCCCTAAATCTGCCATTGGCAACCAGATACCAGCTACTAATAAGGCACTCATCCAGAGCTCTTTATAGGGCAGCCACTTTCTGAATATACATACATAATAATAGAGTCCCATCGCCAGAACTAGGGCTATCCCCTTGCCTATCAATAGAATGGGCAGGTAAACCAAAGCCACCACACCACCCAAAACAGCCAATGCAATAGCTGCCCACCGAAGCAAGGTTTTATTTGCCTCATAAAATTGATGTCGGCCACTGCCGCCGCCTGCAAACTGATTATCTAACAACCTATCTACCAAATAAATACTGGCTACGGCAAGACCTATAACGATCAGATTTTCAAGCAATACCCGCTCCCCTACCGCCCGTACTGAAAAATAATGCCAAGCCAATATGCCTGCAATTACTTCCAGATTTCCGTATTTTAGGAGCTTAATCAATGTAGATAATAATCTTTAAGGCTGCTTTATGAACAAATTAGTGCAATTTTTATTGATTTCTGGCTGCGTGGCCATACCGCTTTTCATACTTACCGCAACAAAGCAAGCCCCTCAAACCGAGAAGACCGATAAAAAGGCTCAGAAATATGCCGCTACTATCACTGGCGAAAGTTTGAACAAAATATTATCAGTTTTAGCACACGATAGCCTCGCTGGTAGGGCCACCGAAGATGCTGCCTATTTGCGTGCCGCAGCATTTATACAACGTAATTTAGTGGCCGCTGGTATTGGTTCCGCTCCTGCCCAAGGCAAATGGGAGGGTGGCTACTACCACCAAGTCCCCCTACAAGGCACCACTTGGGAAACCTTTAGCATCGCCGCCAACGGAAAAACGCTAAACTTCCCTACCGATTTCTTTATGGATAAGGGAACCACCCGTTTCATTGCCAAGAAGGGATTTTCGAGTAACCTGGTCATTGCCAAAGGCAGCGCAGGTTCTGATTCTTCTGTAAAAGGTAAGGTGGTTATTTTGTTGGTGCCTTCGGAACAGGAATTAAATGCTGTGCCTGCCATTGAGCGTGAGGGACTTGCCTATACTTTCGCACGTACTTATACTAGCCTCGGAGCTAGATTGGTGATTGTGGAACAACCTGCATTTAACCAATTTGCCCGTGAAGCGCAGGCCACCAGAATGCGCGCACCCTTTGTTTTAGCCTCCGATAAAGAAGAAACGAAAGGCAATAGTTTTGCAGTGGTTTACGCCCCAATCAAGCAGATTTTGGCATTAACCAACCTTACTGCTGAAAGTCTGGACCAGTTCCGCAATAGCACCAATAACCAGTGGGATCAACCCAAAATTAGCATCGCAGTGAAGGCCATCCCTAAAGATACCCTCATTTACAGACCGAATGTTTTGGGCTTTATCCCTGGCAAAAACACTAAGGAAACCGTGTTTTTAAGTGCCCACTTAGATCATTTAGGATTTACAGGCGGTGGCATTTGCAATGGAGCCGACGATGATGGCAGTGGTTCGGCAGCCTTATTGAATATTGCCCTTACTTTCCAAAAGGCAGTAAATGAAGGCTGGCAACCTAAGCGCAATATTGCCTTTATCTGGTTTACAGGCGAGGAAAGAGGTTTGTTAGGCTCTAAGTATTATGCTGAAAATCCTGCCATCCCAATGAGTGAAACCGTAACTGACCTTAACATAGATATGATTGGCCGTAACGATGAAGCACACGCCGAGGCGAGTAAGCGTCCCTTCATATATGTGATTGG
>JAIYDB010000014.1 GCA_027487695.1 Cytophagaceae bacterium
ATCTGCGAGGACGATCTTCTGAATTATTTCTATCGAAAGAACGAGGACCACTAGGGCGTTCGCTTCTTTCGCCACCACCATAAGGAGGTCTTGGGCTTCTTGGACGGTCGTCGCCACCTGGTCTTGGACCAAAGCTTCTGCGTTCGCCACCTCTTTCGCCGCCACGGCTTTCACCATCACGACTTCTGAAGTTGCCACCTTCGCTGTTTCCTTCAAAACGACGAGGACGATCTTCTGAGTTGTTTCTATCGAAAGAACGAGGACCACTTGGGCGTTCGCTTCTTTCACCGCCACCACCATAAGGAGGTCTTGGGCTTCTTGGTCTATCGTCGCCACCTGGTCTTGAACCACCAGATCTGCGATCAGAACCAGAAAAACTACTTCCACCAGAACTGCGACCACTGCCGCCACCTCTGTTGAAACCACCGCCAGAACTAGGTCTGTTTCCATCAGGTCTGCTACCTTCTGAGCGGTTACTTCTGTAGGAACCATCACGGCTACCACCACTGCGACCATCGCGGCCGCCAAAATTTTTGCTATCCATTTATTAGCTTTAAGCACCCTGCCTCACGGTAGGGTATTGTATAATTCCTGTAAAGGTAAATGAAATTACCTGAAATTCAAATAGTTAATTAGAAGGTATTAGGAGCTAAGGCAATGAAAGGGCAATATCTTATTTAGCTTAATTACAAATTAAATAGAGGTGTTTGGTGTAATTGTAAAATTTTAGGTTATTACCGATGTGTTTCGCCAAGGTTAATTTTGCCTTTCGGAAATTGAGAATATGAATATGCTTCCCTTTTCTTGTATTGCCTTTGAACTTTAACTCTAACATTATTGAGCACTTGGGTTATTTAAACCAATCAACGGTTCATTTAATGCATATACCTACTAAAACATATAGGTTTATGAGTAACTCATTAGCCCTAGTTGGCGATGTAAGTGCTTCAGAATTAATTCAAAGGGGTTTTGAGGCTGCGAATAAGGCTGCTAATCAATCAGATGCTTTTGGTAACATGCAATTTGAGCTTCTGGTAAAAGAAACTTTAATGGGGATTCCGCCTGAATTAAGGTATGGGCTTACTTCTTGCTACGATTATACAGTACATCCGAAGAAAGGCGTAGAGGTGAGGCTACTGCAACGTAACTCTTTCTTGGATTTTGATAGTAAAGGAAAGCCAATATTAAAGCTAGGAACCATCTATAATATTAGCCACCTAAAGGGTAACAAAAGCCAACTTTGTAAAATTAGCTATAGCGGCGATAACCATCTTTTCTTCAGACATAATAGAAAGGCCGATGAAATTGAAAAGCTACCTACTTTGCCTAAGCTTGAAAATAAAATAGCCAATAAGCTAGTGCACGGTTTTTCTGGAAGTCAGGTAAAAAAAGCTTTAGAAATAGACACCAATACCTATTCAACTGGACTGAAAAACTTAATTGAGATTTTTAGTCCTAAGCAGAAGGCTAACTTGGCTAGTTTGGTTCACTTGTACGGTTTAGGAGGCTCGGCAACGAACGAAGATTACGATATGAACCTTATGCTCCAAAAATTAGTAGTGCCGTAATTCAAATTTTTAAGGTTTTTTATAACTGTAGCGGTAACTTGAGCGTTCAAGAGTAAAAGGCTATTCAGCATGTTTAAGGGATTACTGTGCAGCTTATTGATATTGATTAGCAGTTTTGTCTTTGGGCAAGATAATCTTACTGCATTTAGAAAAGGGGTTATTATTTTTGCCTCTGGCGATTCTGCCAAGGCTGAATTTAGTATTAACCTTACCAATGATCTTATTCAGGTGATGGAAGGTGGCGCCCTGAAAACCTATAGCGCAAGGCAAATTACCAGCTTCTATTATATTGAACCTGAAAACAACTACACTCGGTTTTTCTATACCTACTACTATAATGAGGGTAGGGGATATGGCTATCCTAAGCTTTTTGAGGTGTTGTATATAGGTCCACATTTAACCCTCCTAACTAGAGAATCAATCATAACAGAATCGGTCCCGATGTACGATGGTTTTTCAGGGAGAAGTATGCTTACCACCCGCCAACGCGTACAAACCGATTATTATTTGGTTACCCCAAATACCAATCCTGAACGCAAACCCAATGTAGTTCGGTATAAGTTTTCCAAGAAACAGCTATTTAAGATTTGTAAGGATAGAGCGAAGGAAATGAAGGCCTTTTACAAGGAACAAGATTTAGGTTATGCCAATAAAGCGAGCCTCCTTAAATTTGTAGATTATTATAACGCCTTAAAACAAGGCACAACCAATGGAAAAGAAACCCCTGATTCTAGTAAGTAACGACGATGGCATTACCTCGCCTGGCATAAGACATTTGATTGAGGCAATGACCCAATTAGGGGAAGTAGTAGTGGTAGCACCTGATAGTCCGCAAAGTGGAATGGGTCACGCTATTACCATAGGCAATACGCTTCGCTTAGATAAATCTGATCTCTTTCCTGGAGTAGAGGCTTGGCAATGCAGCGGCACCCCAGCCGATTGTGTGAAAATAGCCAAACACCATATCCTGAAAGATAGACGTCCAGACTTAGTAGTAAGTGGCATTAACCACGGAGCCAATACTAGCGTAAGCATACTATACAGTGGTACTATGAGTGCCGCCATTGAAGCAGCTATGGAAGGCTTGCCAGCCATCGGTTTCTCCTTGTGTGAATATGGTTGGGAAGCCAACTTTGAACATACCTTGCCTTATTTGATTTCTATTGCTAAAGAAGCCTTAACCAAGGGCATTCCAGAAGGTGTAGCATTAAATGTAAACTTCCCAGCTAAGCAAACAGAGCCTATTAAAGGCATAAAGATTTGCAGACAAGCCATTGCTAAATGGCAAGAGGAATTTGACCAACGCAAAGACCCTAACAACCGCGATTATTATTGGCTAATGGGTAACTTCGTAAACCTTGATAAAGGGGATGATACCGATATAGCAGCCATTGAAAAGAACTATATTAGCATAGTGCCAAGTATATTTGACCTGACCGCGCATCATGCTATGGCAGGAATGAATAAAAATTGGGACATCGTAGATTAGTCCTTATCTTTGCAGCCTGAAAAAGCCCAGGTGGTGAAATTGGTAGACACGCCATCTTGAGGGGGTGGTGCCCGTATGGGTGTGTGAGTTCGAATCTCATCCTAGGCACGAAAGCCGTCTTAACAATGTTGAGGCGGCTTTTTCAATCCTCAATGCGGATTGAAAAGTGAAAATGACGGTACAAATAATCTTGAGGGGGTGGTGCCCGTATGGGTGTGTGAGTTCGAATCTCATCCTTGGCACGAAAGCCGTCTTAACGTCGTTGAGGCGGCTTTTTCAATCCTCATTGCGGATTGAAAAGTGAAAATGGCGATAGAAGGTATCTTGAGGGGGTGGTGCCCGTATGGGTGTGTGAGTTCGAATCTCATCCTAGGCACGAAAGCCCCGTTATGCAGGGCTTTTTTAGTGAATAATCACTTTGATAAAAGTCTCTAAGATTGTAACTTTGTATGCATTATTAAACTCAATTAAAGCTATGAATAATTCAATCAATGATATCGTAATTAATGAACAAGACTTTAATTACCATAATGGTGAAAAAGGTAAAATTGCGGTTTTGATATATTTGGGTAGTGGCGATATTAGGAGAGCATTAGACGCAGCTATCGCTAAATATGTTGGAGAAACTCCTTATCATGAACTTATTGATGCAAATCTCGATAACCCAAGAATGCGAGTCTTGCTTACTGACATAAATAAAATGAATCAAGAGCGCTTTTCAGAACTTAAGCACCATTTTATACAAGCTTAGTTATGAGTGTTATAATGCGCGATGAAAGTAAATTCGAGTTAATTATTGAATCGTTATGTTATTGGTTAGGTTATCAATTTAAAATCGGTAGAAGAAAGCTTATTCATGAAGCAAGTTTTAGATATCCGGTCGCAGATACATTAACTGCACAAAGAGAGATTGCTATTGATTACATTCAATTAGAATATTCACATCCTCTTTTTAAAAGAAGAAGAATTGATTTAGCCTTGTTTAATGAAAATAGTAATATTTCCCCCAATGAAATTTATGAGTTTAAGATAGCTAGAAAAGAAATCGATGCTAATTCTGATTTAATTGCCAATTCACAAACTATTTTTGATGATCTAGCTAGATTAGCCTATTTTAATCTTGAATATCCTGATACAAACTGTTATTTAATGGTATGTGGTGAATTTTATGATTTTAAAACTTATTTTGTTGGTGATTTACCAGTTTTAAATCAGGATGAACCATCTTCTAAGTTTTTGGTTTCTGTTAATAATCCACGTGTAATCAAAACGAAAAAAGCTATTGATTCTTGGAATTTAAACGGTGTGTATAAAAGTTGGTTTGGGTTTAAAATCAATGAAGAGAAAGTAACGGAATTTATAGTTAAAGAGAATGAATCTCATTTAGGCAATTTTCAACAGGACTATTTAATTCGAGAAAAGTTGAAGTTTAAATACTCAAATTCCATTAAAATTAAAACTACCTGTGTTGCAATTTCATCAAGTTCTAATATTGATAAAACCCATGCAGCAGGAATTTGGAAGGTTGAATTTGTTAGAGAAGAATAATAAACAACTCCTCTTCTCCTAACTCCTTGTTCCAACTTTAATTTCCTGAAACGGGTAGCGTCTGCTTGAACTAAGCTATATTTGTAAGGCTTAACAAGCGGTTAAAACTCACAATATGGATATTAGTAAAGCAAAGGTTTTAATAACCGGCGGTAGCTCTGGAATTGGCTACGAAACAGCAAAATTATTGCGCAGCCAAGGGGCGGAAGTGGTTATCTGTGGTAGAAATGAAGAGTCTATCTTAAAGGCTGCCAAGGAATTAGATGTGCACGGTTTCAAAGCTGATGTCGCCAACGAGGCAGATGTGCAGGCCTTATTCGATTTCACACTTAAAACTTTAGGTGGTTTAAATGTATTGATTAACAATGCGGGTATCGGGTATTTTGCTCCGCTGGTATCTACTTCGATGGATGAATTCCAGAGTATTTGGGATGTAAACGTGAAGGGTTTGGTGCTTTGCGGTCAGGCGGCGGCACGTCACTTTGTGGCTGAAAATACGGGTAACATTATCAACATATCTTCTTCGGCAGGACTGAAAGGTTTTGCCAATGGCACTGCTTATGTGGCTACAAAGTTTGCCGTAACAGGTATTACAGAGTGCTGGAGAGCGGAACTTAGAAAGAATAATGTGCGTGTAATGCAAGTGAATCCTAGTGAGGTAGTTACCCACTTTGGTGCCAAGGCAGGCTATGAACATAAGAATCAAGATTCTAAATTAAAGCCTTCTGAAATTGCCCATGTAATTCATTCCATGCTTTCTATGAATGATGTTGGTTTTATTACAGATGCCACTGTTTGGGCTACCAATCCTCAATAATTTTGCATAGTTTCAAAAACTCAACAACATAACACAACCACTTATTATGATAGCTTCTAAAGGCTACGCTGCACAAACCCCAACATCTGACCTTGCTCCTTGGGAGTTTGAACGCAGAGATGTTGGCGAGTACGACATTCAGATTGAAATTATGTTTTGCGGTGTTTGTCATTCAGACTTACACCAGATTAAAAATGATTGGTTCCCAGGAATATTCCCAATGGTTCCAGGCCACGAAATTGTAGGTAAAATTACTGCAATTGGTTCAAAAGTAACCAAGTTTAAAGTGGGTGAAATTGCAGGTGTTGGCTGTATGGTCGATTCTTGCCGTACTTGCGAAAACTGCACCGATGGTTTGGAGCAATACTGTACCGTAGGTTCAAACCAAACTTACAATGGTTTAGGTAAAGATGGCACCCCAACTTATGGTGGCTATTCAAACAACATTGTTGTTCACGAAGATTTTACCTTGGGTATTAAGGCCACTGAAAACTTGGCGGCTATTGCTCCATTGCTTTGTGCAGGAATTACTACTTACTCACCATTAAGACATTGGAAAGTAGGCAAGGGACATAAATTAGCCGTTTTAGGACTTGGAGGCCTAGGACACATGGCTGTGAAATTTGGCGTATCGTTTGGGGCTGAAGTTACTGTGTTAAGCACATCACCAGAAAAAGAAGCAGCAGCTAAAGCATTAGGCGCGCATCATTTTGTAGTTACTTCTGATCGCAAACAGATTGATTCAGTTAAGAATAGTTTTAACTTTATCTTAGATACTGTTTCAGCAGAACATAATATGAATATGTATTTATCACTTTTGAAGAGAGATGGTGTACATATAATTGTCGGGATACCTAATAAACCACATCAGGTTTCAGCTTTCTCATTGCTAGCTGGCAGAAGAAGCTTAGCAGGTTCAGGTATTGGTGGCATTAAAGAAACCCAAGAAATGCTAGACTATTGTGCAGAACACAATATCGTTTCAGATGTAGAAGTAATTGCTATGCAGGATATTACCCACGCTTATGATCGTATGATCAAAGGCGATGTAAGGTACCGTTTTGTTATTGATTCGGCTACTTTGTAAAAGTTGTTTAGATATTTAAAGGAGGCGAAAGCCTCCTTTTTTTGTGGATTAAATCAAGTTTTAATAATATGCATATTTTAAATCCCGAAGGGATGTCATTATTGTAGTAAAAGAAAATTACACAATCGGATACAACCCAGAATGGGTGACATTATTATAGCAATTATATTTGCGAACGAATACTGAACCTAGAATGGGTGACATTTTAATTTAATTAGAAATGGCTGGAACATATTCTCAACTTTATATTCATGTTGTGTTTGCCGTAAAAGGTCGAGAGAATCACTTACGTAAAGAGTGGCGAGAAGAAATATTTCAATATATATCTGGAATAATTACAAAGAAGGAGCAGAAATCTATCATCGTAAATGGAGTTGCAGATCATGTTCATATATTAGTTGGTTTATCACCTTCAATGAAAATTTCTGATTTAGTGAGGGATATAAAGAATAATTCAACTAATTTTATAAACAGTAAGAATTTTTTGAAGACAGAGTTTAAATGGCAAGAAGGTTACGGCGCATTTTCGTATTCACAAACTCATGTTCAATCGGTTTATAAGTACATCTTAAAACAAGAACAGCATCACGAAAAGCAATCTTTTAAAGAGGAGTATTTGGAGATGTTAAAGAAGTTTGAGGTGGATTACAATGAAAAATATCTATTTGAATGGGATTAATAATGTCACCCATTCTGGGTTCAATGCTTTTTCACAAAGATATTTGCTACAATAATATCATCCCTTTGGGATTTATTACCTTAGTTAAAATGCGCTTGTTACAATAATGCCACCCCTTCTGGATTAAAAATAAAAAAACCGCCCAAAGGCGGCTAATATATAAATTCCCAAACCCTCTACAATTCCGTTAAATCAATTGGGTCTGTATTTTGGAATTGAATTTCATCGGTATCTGATAAGGAAATATAAACCACACTATCCTTGGTTACTGTTTCGCTCAAAATAGCTTTGCTTAATTCGTTCAGAATACGTTTCTGCATAATTCTTTTCAATGGTCTTGCGCCGAAAACGGGGTCAAACCCTATGCGAGCTATATAATCTAATACTGCCTCATCGGCATCTACGGTGATACCTGCATCAAACAAACGTTTTTGAATTTGTTTGAATTGGATATCTACAACTTTGCGAGTTTCCACGTGACTCAGCGGACGGAACATAATAATATCATCTACCCTGTTCAAAAATTCTGGTCGCAGACTTTTCTTGAGTAATTCCATCACTTGCTCACGAGTGCTTTCCACAATTTCGTATTCGTTAAATTCGCTGATGTGGCTGAAGTTTTCCTGGATTAAGTGGGCCCCCAAATTACTAGTCATAATAATAAGGGTATTCTTAAAGTTTGCTATACGTCCCTTGTTATCGGTAAGTCTGCCTTCATCCAAAACTTGCAGCAAAGTATTAAATACATCTGGATGTGCCTTTTCAATTTCATCCAATAGTACCACACTATAAGGCTTCCTGCGCACGGCCTCGGTTAGTTGTCCGCCTTCCTCATAACCTACATAGCCTGGAGGCGCACCAATTAACCTGCTAACCGCATGGCGTTCTTGGTACTCACTCATATCTATCCTGATGAGGTTGTTTTCATCGTTGAATAGGAAATCGGCCAAGGCTTTGGCTAGTTCGGTTTTACCAACACCTGTGGTGCCTAAGAATATGAAGCTACCTAATGGTTTGCGAGGATCTTGCACACCAGCTCTACTTCTGCGTACTGCATCAGAAACAGCAGCTATCGCTTCATGCTGTCCAGCAACCCGCTTTCCGAGTTCTATTTCAAGCAACAATAGCTTTTCTCGTTCACTTTGCAGCATCTTTTGAACAGGGATGCCTGTCCACTTGGCAACTACCTCTGCAATATCTTCGGCATTTACCTCTTCTTTCAACATAGCACTAGTGCCCTGAGCACTATTCAGTTGGTCGGTCAGAATGGCCAAGGCTTTTTCCTTTTCAGGGATAATACCATATTGCAATTCAGCCACCCTGCCAAAATCGCCTGATTGGGTAAGTTGTTGAGCTTCTAATTTGAGTTTTTCTAACTGTTCTTTACTTTGGTTAAGCTCATCAATAAGTTGTTTTTCGTGTCGCCATTTGGCACTAAGACTATCTCGAATTTCTGAAAGGTCAGATATTTCCCGACCGAGTTTCATTTCCTTTTCGGTATCCTTTTCACGCTTAATGGCCTCACGCTCAATTTCAAGCTGCATTATTTTGCGCTGAACCTCATCTAGCTCAACAGGCATTGAATCTATTTCAATGCGCAGTTTACTTGCCGCCTCGTCCATTAGGTCAATGGCCTTATCAGGTAAGTAACGATCAGAGATATAGCGGTAACTTAGCTCAACAGCAGCAATAATGGCATCGTCTTTAATACGAACGCCATGGTGCAATTCATAACGTTCCTTTAAGCCACGTAATATGCTAATAGCGTCAGGTACTGATGGCTCATCAACAGTAACTGACTGGAATCTACGTTCAAGCGCTTTGTCCTTTTCAATATACTTTTGGTATTCCTTTAAAGTGGTTGCACCCACTGCGTGTAATTCGCCACGAGCTAGCGCAGGTTTTAATAGATTGGCAGCATCCATAGCACTTTCGCCACCGCTACCGGCACCTATTAATGTATGTATTTCATCAATAAAGAGGATAATTTCCCCTTCGCTATCAGTTACTTCTTTAATAACAGCTTTAAGACGTTCTTCAAATTCGCCTTTGTATTTGGCACCTGCTATAAGCAAGCCCATATCTAAAGTGATAATACGCTTATTCTTCAAATTTTCAGGTACATCGCCTGAAACGATACGCTGGGCTAACCCTTCAACTATAGCGGTTTTGCCAACACCAGGCTCTCCAATAAGCATTGGGTTGTTTTTGGTTCTACGGGAAAGGATTTGAAGTACACGGCGTATTTCCTCATCTCTGCCAATTACAGGGTCAATTTTACCTGCCTTAGCCATCTCAATAAGGTTCCTGCCGTATTTCTCTAAGGCTTGGTATTTGTTTTCAGCGTGTATATCGGTCACCTTATGGCCTCCTCTTAATTTTTGGATAGCTTCCTTAAAAGCTTTATTGTCAAACCCTAATGCAGTAATTAGCTGAGCGGCTTTGTCTTTTCCTTGGGCAATGCCATAAAGCAAGTGTTCTATGGTTAGAAACTCATCACCCATTTCTTTCATGAGCTCTTCCGCTTTTTGCAGAACTGCTGCTCCAGCATTGCTTAAGAAGGCTTGATCGGCACCACTACTTTTAGGATAAGTAGCGATCAATGCATCTAATTTAGATGCAAGTAGCTTATAATCAAGGTTTATACTTTTAAATAGGAAGCTGATTACCGATTCATCGGTAGTAAAAAGTCCTTTTAGAATATGCACCGGCTCAACAATGTTCTGATTGTTGTTTTGGGCAATTTCAGTAGCCTCTTGCAGAGCCTCCTGTACCTTGAGTGTGTATTTATTGGGATTCATATCGTTTGGCGAGTTTAAGAACAAAAGCTCAAAATGCTTGCCAAAGAAATAAACAGAAGTTTACTGACTAAATTTCTGAATATCAGGTAATTGGTAGAAAAAAATATGTCAAAAAGGCAGAAAAGTATCTTGTTAATCCATTTTAGACTGCCTAGGCTCCTTCCTTAAGGAAGGTGCTTCGTAAGGACAAACATTGTTTTTATACTTTCTAGGTTTTGGATTAGCATATTGAGGGTACATTCTGCTTGCAAATGGGAAATAAGTAACACCCACCTGAAAAGAAATTAAGTTAGGGCTTACGAAAGACCTAAAACTAGGCGAAGTTGGCGTAACATAAGTAAGAGAGAAGTTTTGGGAATCCCATACAGCAAAGTTAGCTGAGGCAAAGATTTGCCAAAGGTTATTCCTTTTCAAAGGCGAATCAAGTGCAAATCCAAAGCTAAAGCCTGGTCCGAATTGAATTTCGCTTGGTCTGTATGAGAATATATATCGGCTTTCTGCAGTTTCAGGACTTGGAACATTAGATATAGTTCTTGCACCTTTTATTGTTTGTAACTGAATACCTGTAAAGAGCAGTGGCTTCCACTTATGAGTAAGTAGTGATTTCTTTTTCCTATTCAGAAAAAAATATGCAGTTACTGGCACAACTGTATTGTGTAGCGATGCTCTAATTTGAGTTGGGTTACTTGGGGTAGAATTATTGTAGCTAAGTTCGTAATTGGTTCTTCCATAACCAATACCTGTGCCTAGGTAAATATTAGGAGTTAATTCAAATCTTACGGCATAGTGAACCGCTGCACCAATTCTTGAATATCCTTCAAATTCTCCTGTTGCTTCAACTGGAAGTTTGTCTAAAATTGGAATGGTATATTGGGTACTAACACCAAAACCTTGCCTGTAATAGGTGAATTGGGCATGACCTGCTTCTGCAAACAGAATCATTGTAATTGCCAACAAAATCAGCCTGATGTTCATTAGTACTTCGTGTTTATTGGACTTAATGCTTAAATAAATGAAGTATTAAGCGGTTACTTTTGGTCAGTTGTAGGTATTAATAGCCGATTGTTTAGTGAAAGTATAAAAGCTTTTTCTATGTTCCCACATAGAAGCCAAATTATTTTTTGTTTAACGGGTCTTTTTGATGTAAGAAATTCTTGAAATAGTATTGTTTAGATATAATGATTACTGAATACGCAAATAGAAGGCTAATCTCCCTAATTAGTAGTTCATAATTAGGGGCTGAATTGAGGCGAAATTCCTTATATTTTATTTATTTTTTAGAATTGCGCTGAAAAAGTTCAGTAGTTTTATTAAAAGTGAGTTATTTGAGTTACCTATAAGTATAAAATCAAAAGCCCTAAATAGGTAATACTTAGGCAAACAGAGGATATAATATTCATTCTCATAGCGTTTTTAAAGCTAGCTTCATTTTTGTTTTTAGCACATAGCCACCACCAATGTATGAAAAAGCCCAAGGGTAGGGAGGTAGCAACGCCAAAAACAGCAGTCGGAATGAGTCCTAATTGGGTATAAAGTCCATAATTGATTACCAAACCTCCAATAGCAAACGCCACCGCAGAAAACTTAAAAGTGCCCATAATGCCCAACATACGGCTCAGGGTTAAATCGCCTCGTTCGGCATCGGGTTTATGTTGGTAAATTTGGGTGAGTGGGTATGCTCCCATTAAAAAGAAGGTACTGCCAAAAGCAGGGATAATAAAAGAAGGACTAAAGCTAAAGGGAATACCCAAACCACTTTGTGTAAGAAAATAAATCCCCGCACCTTGAAAGCCTGTTACTAAGATGGTGCTTAATATAGGGTACTTTTTTAATCTTAATTTACCACTATAAGCTCTGCTAGCGGCAATGTACCCCAATGTCCACAACATAGTAGTAAATGAAAAGAAGCTTGTAAGTACTAGGGCTGAAACGTCTAATGCATTTACTATATATAATAATTTCCTATTAGGCAAGGGAGGTGTTTCTAATCCACCTATTGGTTCGGTATCTTTATCGTAGTAGCTGTTGTAACCATTACTTGCCGGATAAATCAGAAAGTGTAAAACAAGAAATAGCCCAATTGCTGCTTCAACTTCGTATGCATAGGAATTGCTAAACACCAATGCAAACAAATATACCGGCAATAGGAATATTGAAAAAGGCAAACGGAGCAATATTAAAGCATTGCGCCATTCAATGAGGTGGTTATTTGTAGGCTTCACTGTTTAAATATCACTAAATTAGCGAACAATTAAACTCACCAGATAAAAATAATTTATGGGCAAGATTATAGCCATAGGCACAGCAGTACCAGAACACAAGTATAAGCAAAAGGAATTAGCCAATTATATGCATGGCTTTTGCCAGCTTTCAGAGGCAGAGGCAAAATGGTTAGAGGGCTTATATGCTAAAACTGGGATTAACGAACGCAATTCTGTATTGTCTGATTTCTATGCCAATGCCCAAGATCCTGAACTATTTAAAATAGGTGCTAACCCATCGGTAAGTGAGCGAATGAAGGCATACCGCCAGCATTACTTGCCATTGGCATTGAGTGCTGTTCACCATACCAGAACGCAATTACATAATAACGGAACCAGTATAGAAAAGGTAACACATTTAATTACAGTGAGTTGCACAGGTATGGCTGCCCCTGGAATTGACATTGAGTTACAGAAAACACTTGCCTTGCCGGCAGATACTGTGAGACTTTCTGTAAATTTTATGGGATGTTATGCGGTTTTTCACGCTTTGAAAATTGCACAAGCTATCACTTCTGCTCAGCCTGATGCCATGGTGCTGATTGTGAGTGTGGAGCTTTGCTCGCTACATTTTCAGCCTAGCCATAACAGAGAGTTAATGGCGGCTAATGCCTTGTTTGCTGATGGCGCCGCAGCTTTAGTTGTAACTAGCGACTTTGCCAAATCTGAAAAGGGTTTTTCCTTGGCTTCTATGTATGCCGAGGTAATTCCTGATTCTGAATCGGATATGGCTTGGAATATTAACGAGGATGGTTTTTTAATGTCACTTAGTAGTTTGGTACCCCAACAAATTAAGGATGCCACACCTCAACTCATGAACAAGCTTTGTTATAAGGCTGGTATTTCCGTAAGCGATATTAAGCATTGGGCTATCCACCCGGGTGGTCCTAAAATTTTGGAGGCTTTCCAAGAAGCCATAGAAATTTCGAAGGAGAAGTTGAGTAATTCTTATGCTGTCCTTGCCCAAAATGGCAATATGAGTAGCCCTACCATTGCTTTCGTGTTGGAGCAATTCTGGAATAACTATGATTTACTTAGTACCGATGAACTCATCTTTGCAGCTGGTTTTGGTCCTGGACTTACAGTTGAAACAGCATTGTTTAGCGTTCAATAGGCTAGGATTATGATAAACTGGCTTTCTAACCGACATCCAGGTCCTGAATTGATGGATGCCCCAGATGTTTCCCACGACTTATTCAAAGGAGTTTTAAAAGAACTGGCGGTTATCAATACCCTACTTGGCGGTTATACTCCCACCATTGCGGGCATCAAGAAAGTAGCTGGAAGTAATATCCAAAACTTAACTATTGTAGATATCGGCTGCGGGGGAGGAGATACCCTAGTACGGTTAGCCGAATACGCTCAGAAAAAAGGCTATAACTGGAAATTGATAGGTATTGATTTACATCCTGCAGCGGTTGAGTACGCCAAAGATTGGTGTAGGCACCACGCCAATATCCAGATTATTCAAGGTAATATGTTCGACCTACCCAATTTGGTTCCTGAATGTGATATTGTAATCAATGCCTTGTTTATGCACCACCTTACCAACGAAGAAGCTAAGGCCAGCATTAAGCTAATGCAGTACGCTAGAATGGGTTGGGTGGTAAACGACTTACATCGACACTTTTTGGCTTATTATAGTATTTGGGGACTCACCTCGGTTTTGAGTAGAAGTCCGCTAGTGAAATATGATGCCCGAATCAGTGTTTGGCGAGGTTGGAAAAAGACCGATTGGCAACAGCTTCAAATGGAAACCCAGTCAGAATTTGAAATAAGTTGGCATTGGGCCTTTCGTTGGGTAATTACATGCAAGGCAAAATAATGTTTTGAATAATTAGTCCTTTGAATGGAAGTCTTTCTGAGTTTTTGTGGTTAAGGTAAGTTAATAAATAAGGCTTGTAAATGGCTGTTAATCACCAAATAATAGGGATATGCCCTTGGTTTAGTATATTTACAGCCATAAAACGTTCTTTATAAAAAGGGTATGCTTAACAGACGGTTACTACGCATCAAAATATATCAGGGATTGTATGCTATGCATAATTTGCAATTGCGCACTATTGAGCAAGGTAAAGCACTGATAGCCAATCAATTTTTTGTTCCCTTTGAAGAACGCACCGAAGAATACGATGCTGATATTGATGCAGCAAGAGCAGTACTTGCTACTTCAATCTTTGAAGAATACCTAGGCAAACTACAATTACCACACGAAGTAAGTACCGATTTAGAACCAGCCGTGTTTTCTGTAATTGTAAAGGCATTACGCTTTTATAGAGAAGAATTGAACGAGGTGCATCATACCCAATTCAGGAACATCGTTTCAGAAACTAAGAACTTAAGTTTGGAGTATGCTAGACTACTATGGTTCATAAGGGAATTGGTTAACCAACAGCGTGAAGACGAAACCAGAAAAGGTGCTAGGTTTATTGATAACGAACCATCTAAAGAACATCTTTTAAAGTTTGCCAACAATCCGATTGTATCAGCTTTAGAAAGCTTTCCACAATTGGAAGTTGCGGCTGCCAGAAATAACTTAGGTTATGAACCAACAGAAGGTTTCTTCAGACAGCTATTTAAGGAACATATTAAGTCTGATGAAAAGTATAAGACATACATTGCCTTAGAAGAAGCTACTTTAGAAGATCACCTGAACTTTTTCAAGCATTTAGTAAAGCAGTTGTTGTTTACTTATGTGCCATCCGTATCGTTTTTCCAAGCGAATAGTATTACTTGGGAAGAAGATGCCGATGTAATCAAGAACTTATCAATTAAGACCTTAAAAGTGATTGCTGCTAGTCCTGCTGAAGTGCCGACATTAATGGCATTGGCTACAGATTGGGAAGACGACCAAGTATTTATGGATACTCTTTACTTCAAAACCTGGGAAGAAAGAGCGGCTTTAGATACCAACCTTGCGGCTGTAAGTAAAAACTGGGATCCTTCTAGGTTAGCCCTTTCGGATGAGCTATTGCTTAAAATGGCCATCACTGAGTTTAAGCATTGCAATAGCATCCCTGTAAAGGTTACCATTAACGAATACGTAGATATAGCCAAGGGTTACAGCACGCCTAATAGTGGCACCTTTATCAATGGTATGTTAGATTCATTAGCCGATAAGCTGAAAGAAGCTGGCGAAATCAAAAAATCTGGTAAGGGGATGTTGTAATCGCAACTGGATATTAACTTCAAAAGGGATTGTGGTAACAATCCCTTTTTTGTTGGCTTTAATTTCTATTGACTAAAACGACTAAACTTTAAAATTTCTATATCGGGTTAATACCCACAAAAAAGCGGAGCAACCTAAAGGTTGTTCCGCTTTTTTGTAAAGTCAACAGAACTAACTATTAATAGTTCTTGTAACGTAGGTCTTTAACCTTGGCAATTTCTTTCAGAGCCTCAAGTACTGAATAAGCACTTGCTGGTGGTCTGCGGGCTTCTAACTGTGTTTTGTAGGCACTGTAGTCAGCAATTGCACTTGGCTTAGTAATCTTAGTTACTTGGAAAGCGATAATACCGCTTTCACCTGCAAATGGCTTAGAAGTTTTACCTTCTTTCAATCCGAATAACTTACCTACTGCCTGAGGGTCGTAACCTAAATCTGGCATAGCAGTTGCGCTTGCAGTAAGTTCAGATGTGCTCTTAACAATAGCTTGAGCGCCACCTTTCTTCTGCATTTCTTCTAAGGTTTTAGCACCTTCAAGTTGTGCTAATAAAGTCTTTGCTTTCTTCTGCTTCACTACTTCTGGAGAAATAGCATCGCGTAAGTCTTCAATTGAAGGCTTACCTTCTTCAGACTTTCTAACCATAATTGGCACTACATATCTATCCTTCAATGAGAAAGAAGTACCTACTTGACCAGGCGTAGCATCGTTAAGTGCCCAACGGATAATTTCTCTTGCTTCTGAAATATCGTTTACGCCAGTTGCATTCTTCTGAATGTTAGTAGCTGAAAGCTTTACTAAACCAGGAGTTTTGGCAATCTGAGCTTCAAAGCTAGCCTTATCTAAAGCAACACCTACAAATTCAGCGGCCTTCTCAAATACAGCCTTTTCAGTTTCTGCAGATGGAGTGATAGTCTTGTTAATAGTAACTACTTTGTACTTAGTATTAGTAGGTACAGCAGTAATTTTAATGATGTGGTAACCGAAATCTGTTTCCACTAAAGCAGGTAATAAACCTAATGACTTAGCACCGAAGATAGCTTCTTCAAAAGGCTTCACCATTTGACCTTTACCAAACCAGCCTAAATCACCACCTTGTTGAGCGGTACCATCAGTTCCGTGGATACGAGCCATTTCTTCAAAAGATGCACCACCTTTAATTTGAGCTAAAATGCCATTGGCTTTTTCCTTAGCAATTTTCTTTTTTTCATCGCTAGGATCGTCCCACTTGAAAAGGATATGGCTTGCTTTCGCGTTCATATCGCCTTCGTTGGCAATAGTTAATACCTTGTAAAGGTTGTAAGTACCGCCTTGTACAAATGGACCGTAAACTGTATTAGGGGCTAATGTACCTATACCAGTTAATTCCTTAGGTAAAGCACCTGGCGCAAGCGTTTGAACGCTAGTAGGGTTATCAGAATTAGCAGCTGCAAAAGCAGTATCGTTAGTTTCAGTTTGGAACTTGCCCTTAATTTCTTCTAACTGCTTAGCAAAGTAAGCGGTATCTTCCTTAGAAGGATTTAACATAAACTGTACATAATCAAATGTTACAGCATCTTGTGTTTTGAACTTTAACTTGTTCTCTTCTAAGTAGGCAGTTAATTCTTCGTCAGTTGCCTTAATGTTAGTATCAGTAATTGAAGTATAAGGCAAGAAGAAATAACGAGCTTCTACCTTAGTAACCTGATTTTCGTATTCTCTTTGTGCTTCAGCAGTAGTGATATAGCCAGTTTTCGCTAGCATATTTTCATAACGGCTACGCACTCTAAGGGCTGGCAAATTCTTTTCAAAGTTTGTCCAAGCTAGGTACTGACGTGCAGCTTCCTCGTTTTTCTTTGCTGCTTCAGGAATGTTCGCTAAGAACTGCTTTACTTGTTCTTTATCAAACTGACCAGTTTGTGGGTTGGTAAATACCTGCTTAACCTGTGGGTTAATGTTATCACCCTGAACCATGTCTATCAGTTCAGCTTCGGTTACATTGATACCTACATCTTTAGTTTGAGGATCATAAACGTATTTGTTGATAAGCTCGTTCCAAGCCTGCTCACGCAAACTTTGCATGGTTTGCTCATCAGCGTTTTTACCAGTGTTTAACGAATACTCGTTTTCAAGACGGCTTAGTTCTTGGTTGTATTCCTCGAAGGTTACTTTGTGTCCGTTAATTTCACCTACGTGGTTACCGTTTCCAAATAGGTTCTTAATAATGGAATTGTTGGACATAAAATCACCACCAACAATGAATAGTATCATTGCAATAGCCACAACACTAACGGCTATTCCTGATCGATTTCTGATATAACTAATTACGCTCATCTAATTTTTTGAGTATGTACTAAGCACACACTTAGTAACGGTAAATTTTATTAGGGCGCAAAGTAAGCAAGTTTGTTTGCAAAAATCAATCAATTAGCCATTTACCTTGTAAAAAGACTGAAAATAAAAACCAGAATGCGCACAATCAGTTAAAATCTATAGGCAGAAGCTCTAAAAAGCCAAAAAAAAATTCTGCTTTTACTTATGAATCTAGTTGCCATTGTTTGGTTTAGAAATAATTTAAGAATACACGATAATGAGGTTTTGGTAAAGGCCATTGCAAAGGCGGAAATTGTTATTCCTGTTTATGTGATTGATAATGAGTTGCTTGGTACTGCTAACTTCGGTTTTAGGAAAATGGGAGTACATAGAGCTAAGTTTATGCTCGAAGCAGTTACCGATTTAGCTAAAAGCCTTGAGCAATTGGGAACAAAACTTCAAGTGCATATCGGTGATACCACGGAAATTTTAAACAAGCTAGTTGCTGAATATGGAGTCAACACCATTTACGCCGAAGCCTACCACACATCTGAAGAGCAAACCTTGCAAGAAAAAGTGGAAACTACTGTCTGGAAAAAGCAAGTAACCGTGGTTTGGGAAGAAGGAAATACCATGGTGCATAGTGCCGATTTGCCTTTTCCAGTTGCTCAGTTGCCAAACATATTTACTGAATTTAGAAAAGCTGCCGAACGGGAAGTTCGCATTAGGCCATTGGCAAAAACGACACATAAAATTAAATCTATCTCTTTGCCAGCTACAGTAATTCCTACGCTACCTAGTTTAGGCTATTCATCTGCTGAGATTGCAAAACTTACCGAAAGTGGTAAAAAGCAATTCTTTGAAGGAGGTGAAACCGCAGGGCTTGATCGGGTGCAAGAATACCTTTGGGATACCAACCTAATTGAAACTTATAAAGAAACCCGTAATGGCTTACTTGGCAATAAATACAGCACCAAGTTTAGTGCTTGGTTAGCTTTCGGCTGTCTTTCGGCTAGGTATATCTATCATGAAGTGCGCAAATACGAGCGTGAAATTTGTAGTAACGATAGCACCTACTGGGTAATTTTCGAATTGTATTGGCGCGATTACTTTGCTTTTGTGGCTAGAAAGTTTGGCACATCTATCTTTTTGAAAGGTGGTATCAAGCAACAAATTACTACTACTAAAACCTTTAAAGCAGGCATAGATAAATGGATTGTAGGCGAAACTGGCAATCCTTTTATTGATGCCAATATGCGTGAACTTGCCTTAACAGGTTTTATGAGTAACCGAGGAAGACAAAATGTAGCCAGTTATTTCGTAAAAGATTTAAAGCAAGATTGGCGCATAGGTGCTGCTTACTTTGAACAGCAACTGATTGACTATGATGTTTGTAGTAATTGGGGTAACTGGAATTATGTGGCAGGCATAGGTAACGATCCTAGGGAAAACCGTTATTTTAATACTTACAAACAGGCTTCCATGTACGATGCTGAAGCTAAGTATATTAAGCGTTGGGTGCCTGTATTAGCTACACTCCCTCCAACTTATGCTATCAATCCTAATACAATGACCAAAGAGGAACAAAAGCAATTTGGCGTGGTTCTGGGGGTTAATTATCCGCTGCCATTGGTTAGAATAGCAGAAAAGGTTTGGTAAGTCGATACTATATAGGTAGTATTATTCCTAGAATTTTTTGTATTTTATATGAATAAAAAATTCTGTTAATTGTGCCTAAGTATTTGAGTAATTACCTAGGTATTGCTCAATAAAAATATATAGATTTACCACAATGAAGCCAGGGATACTTATAGTTGAAGACGAGAAGATAATTGCACTGGACCTTTCCATGCGATTAGAAGAGCTTGGGTATGCTGTAGTTGCTGCGGTTTCTAATGGTTTAGATGCCATTAATGCAGTTGAAGACAACCGTATTGAGGTTGTTTTAATGGATATTAACCTTGAGGGGGAAATGGATGGTATAGAGGCGGCTACCATAATTAGGTCTAAAGTAAACCTGCCTGTTATTTTTATCACAGCCTTTGCCGATGAAATTACCTTTAGGAACGCCAGCCTTACCGATCCATACGCTTATGTATTAAAGCCTTTCCAAACAAGAGAGTTAGATTTTACCATCAGAACAGCTATTAACCAACACAGCCTAAGGTTAAAGCTATCTGAAAGTGAGAGCAGGTATAAGAACTTATTTGAAGGAAGCCGTTTTGCCATTGCTATCATTGATAACTGTGGACAAGTAAAGGAATATAATAAAGCCGCCAAAGCCTTGCTTGGCTATTTGAATAACACTTCGCCTAATAGCATAGATGCCTTCTTTCCAGAAGATAATCTGGCTCTTATTAACTATAAATGGAAAAAGTTTCTTGAAAAGAAAGTATTCAAGGGGAAATATAGTATTACCCTAACCAATGGTAAAACTTTGTTTTTTGAATATTCTATCCAGCCAGATGTATTGGAAAACCAGCATCAACTTATGGTAAGGAATATAACGCCATTGGTAGAAGCCCGTAGGAATATGGAATACCTTGCTCAGTTACAGCAAGAAAGTCCGCATCCGGTAATGCGTATTTCACTTGATGGTAAAATAATTTATTCCAACCCAAGTGCTCAAAGTATTTGCAGAAACTGGCTATTGGAATACGGTAATTATGTTCCTGATACTGTATTTCAAACTATTAGTCAATTAAATAGCCTGCATTCAGAAGAAATACTAGTAATAAATGTGGCTGACCGCATTTATAGTTTGAGGCTTGTTTTTATACCTAAGGAAGTATATATCAATATATATTTCACAGAAATAACAGAACTTAAGCAAACCGAAAAGCTCACTAATATTCAAAAAGATTTGGTAGAGATGGTAGCTCAAGGCTACTCATTGAGAATAGTAATAGAAGAACTAACCAAAAAGCTATCAGAATTTTTAGGGCATGCGCCAACAGCTATTTTTGTATGTGAGCAGAATCCTTGTGCTATTGTTGAAAGTTTTGGATTTGAAATGCCAAACGAAGTGCTTTCGGAATTATGTACAATTGCCAAAGATGATAAGCAAGGAATTATCCAAAAGGCTATTCAAAGCAAAGCTGATATTCTGGCAGAGTTTTCTACTGAACTTTCAAATCAGAAAATAGCTAGCTTTCTTGTTCAAAGAGATTTAAAGTATGGATTGGCTCATCCTGTTTATTCAGAAAAACAGGAATTATTAGGTTGTATATTCTTGTTGTTAAAAACTGGTAATTTGTTAGGGCACCAGCAGCAAACAATGCTTCAAATGGCTAGCAAAGTTCTTACACTTTGTGCAACCCGCGATAGAGCTATGCATAGCCTCTATAAGCAAGCTCAGGTGTTCGAGAATATGTACGATGCTATCATATTAACAGATAGCAATAATATTGTAAGGGAGTTAAATCCTGTTACAGAAAATTTATTTGGTTACGCTAAATCCGAGTTACTAGGTCAAGATTTGCTCTCTTTAAAGTTGTTTGAAAAGAACAATAAATTAGAGAAGCTAATAAAATATGCATCTGATAATCAGTATAATAATTTGCGTGCTAGCAATCTTAAGTTTGTAGATGAGCTAAACTTCAAGAATGTAAATGGCAACGGAGGTGTTGCAGAAGTATCTGTCATTTCAATTAGTAGTGGCGATAATTTACCTAGCGGAACCCTTGTAGTGGTAAGAGATGTTACCAACAGCAAAAAGGTAGAAAATGCATTGAGTAGTAGTGAATCTAAATTGGTAGCCTTAGTTGAAAATACCGACGATATTATTTTCTCACTTGATAAGGACCTTAAGTTAATCACTAGCAACACAGCCACTAAAAACTTCTATCAAACCTATTTAGGAGCTGAAATTGTTCCAGGCGATTTTTTTAACCTTCCTAATGCGCCAGTTCTTACCCAAAAGCTAATTCAACAGTTTAAAAAAACACTGAAAGGTGAAAGCATAAGACAAGAAATACACCTTCCTTTAGGCCCAGGTTTTTATTTTAGTGTAGCAGCCAATCCTATTTATTCTGCAGAGGGAATAATTACAGGGATTTCGGTATTTACATCAGATGTTACCAAGCGTAAGGTTTTTGAAATAGAACTTAGCAGAACCAATTTTGAATTAGATAGCTTTGTTTACAGAGCCTCTCATGATTTAAGGGCACCTTTACGTTCCATACTAGGACTTATCAATGTAATTACCATTGAAACCAATCCGGATTTGAAATTTAACTATGTAAAGCTCATTGAAAAGAGCGTAAATAAGTTAGATAAATTCATTGCCGATCTTACCGATTTTAGTAGAAATTCCAGATTAGAAATTAAGGCAGAACCTATTGATTTTGAGCTTATTCTGCAAGAAATAATAGATAATCTTAAGTATATGGAAGGGGCGGCTGAAACTCAAATTACTATTGAGAAAAAACAATCCGCAATTTTATATTCAGATAATGCTCGTTTGGAAATTGTACTTCAGAACTTGGTGAGTAACGCAATAAAATACCGCAATCCAGATACAGATAGCAGGCTTAATATTCTTATAGAAAACGATGCAAACCAAGCCATAATTACCTTTTCAGATAACGGAAAGGGTATAAAGCCTGAATATTTGAACAAGATTTTTGACATGTTTTATCGTGCAAGTGAAGATAGCTATGGTAGTGGCTTAGGTTTGTATATTACTAAACAAATAGCCGAAAAATTGGGAGGTTCTATTTCAGTTAACTCGGAATTTGGCGTAGGTACTACCTTTAAAATTTCAATCCTAAACTTTAAAGCAAAGGCTATGGCACAGCGTGAAGCTACTGTTACAACTGAAATTGATTAATTTTAGCCCCCATTTGTAACTCAAATGCTCTGCAATGAGTTATACAAATAGGTTTTGTACTTGCAAAACATAGCTAATGACAATTTCACCACTATCTGATTGGTTACCTACCCAAAATTTCCCAGCTGTAATAGCAGGACCTTGCAGTGCGGAAACTTCTGACCAAGTAATGGAAGTGGCTACGGCCTTAGCCGCCGATAAGCGAGTAGTAGCAATGCGTGCAGGGGTATGGAAGCCAAGAACAGAGCCCGGTAACTTTGAAGGTGTAGGTGCGCCTGCCTTGCCTTGGTTGCAAGCAGCAAAAGCAGCAACTGGGTTAAAAATGGCTATTGAAGTGGCCAAGCCAGAACATATTGAGCTTGCGCTAAAACATGATATAGATATACTTTGGCTCGGTGCTAGAACTGTCGTAAATCCGTTTGTGGTGGCGGAATTGGCTGAAGCTTTGCGTGGTACCAATGTTCCTGTAATGGTGAAGAACCCAAGTGCTCCAGATTTAAAGCTATGGACAGGTTCTATAAACCGTTTGGTAAATGTGGGTATTACTAAGATTGCCGCTATACACCGCGGCTTTAGTACTTACGAAAAAATTGCATTTAGGAACGATCCTATCTGGACCATCCCTATCGATTTCAGGAGGGCAATGCCAGAAGTTCCTTTGATTAATGATCCTAGTCATATCACTGGTAAGCGCGATTTAGTAAGTGCCATAGCCCAAAAGGCAATGGACTTGGCCTTTGACGGGCTAATGATTGAAACGCATCCTACGCCAGAAACTGCTTGGTCAGATGCTGCGCAACAAATAACCCCAGACGCTTTAACTGCTTTGCTCAATATACTCAATATCCCATATGGAGTAAATGGTATTGCGGCAAGTAATTATGCCTGTAAGCCAGATTTAGAATTGCGACGTGGTGAGTTAGATGTATTAGATAGCCGAATTATTGAGTTATTAGCCCGCAGAATGAAGGTAGTAAAGGATATAGGCGAGTTAAAAAAGCAAGAGAACTTGGCTGTACTTCAAATTAAACGTTGGGACCAAGTAATTAATAACCTCATGAAAGAAGGCAGAAATTTAGGACTATCAGAAGAAGTAGTAAAACGCTTGTATGATCTTATACATGATGCCAGCATTCAGGTTCAGGAAGAAGTATTTAGGGGTAAATAGAAAAAGCTTACTTAATAAAAACTAACACCAAACGCTGAAAGCTGCCCGCAGGGCAGCTTTCAGCGTTTGGAAATAATAATATGAGTAAGCCTTTCTTTATTTAGCGAAGCTTACCGCTCTGGTTTCTCTGATTACGGTTACCTTAATCTGACCTGGGTACTGCATCTCTTTCTCTATCTTCTGAGAGATATTGAAGCTTAATGAGCTGCTTTGGTCGTCAGTTAGTTTTTCAGCATCCACTACAACACGTAGTTCACGGCCTGCTTGTATAGCGTAGCAGTTAGTAACGCCATCAAAGTTGCCTGCAAGCTGCTCAAGGTCTTTCAAACGCTTTAAGTAGCTTTCCATCATTTCACGGCGTGCGCCTGGTCTTGAACCGCTTATGGCATCGCAAGCTTGAATCAATGGCGACATCATCGCTGTCATTTCAATTTCATCGTGGTGGGCACCAATGGCGTTACATACATCAGGATGTTCCTTGTATTTCTGTGCCAGTTGCATACCTAGGATTGCGTGTGGTAGTTCTGCTTCTTCGTGCCAAACTTTACCAATATCGTGAAGTAAGCCTGCACGTTTCGCCATCTTCGCATTCAAGCCTAGTTCTGCTGCCATGGTAGCACATAGTCTTGCTACTTCCTTACTGTGGTGCAATAGGTTTTGTCCGTACGATGAACGGTAGCGCATACGTCCTACCATTCTTACTAGTTCAGGATGCAAACCGTGTACGCCAAGTTCCATTACGGTTTTCTCGCCAATTTCCACGATTTCATCTTCAATATGTTTCTTGGTTTTGGCTACTACTTCTTCAATTCTAGCAGGGTGAATACGTCCATCAACCACTAGGCGGTGTAATGCCAAACGTGCAATTTCTCTTCTTACAGGGTCAAAACCACTGATGATGATTGCTTCTGGGGTATCATCTACAATAATCTCTACGCCAGTTGCAGCTTCAAGGGTACGGATGTTACGACCTTCACGACCAATAATTTTACCTTTGATTTCGTCACTTTCAATATTGAAAACGCTTACGCAGTTTTCAATAGCGTGTTCCGTAGCAGTACGTTGAATGGTTTCAATAACCACCTTGCGTGCTTCCTTAGTTGCAGTAAGCTTAGCTTCTTCTACAATATCTTTTACGTAGGCTGATGCCTTGCTTTCAGCTTCATTACGCAAAGTTTCAATAATTTGCTCACGTGCTTCTGAGGCAGTAAGGTTGGCTATTTTCTCAAGTTTTTGAACTTGAGTTTGGTGTAGCTTCTCTATATCTTCCTTACGCTTAGCTATTTGCTGCTGTTGCGCCGATACGTTTTCACGCATAGAATCTAGCTCAGCTTCTTTTCTATTTAGCTTTTCTTGCAGCTGATTGAAGTGCTGTTCCTTTTGCTTTAGCTTGTTTTCGGTTTCTGAATGTTGTTGCTTGCGTTTCAAGGTATCTTCCTCAAATTCAGATTTTAGCTTTAAGAAATGCTCTTTTGCTTCCATTGCCTTGGTCTTCTTCAAACCTTCGGCATTGATGGCTGCTTCTTTCAGAATAAGTTCAGCTTTTTCTTTTGCTTCTATTTCTTGTACAGATTTTCTACGGTCGAAATCGCGTTTGAGGAATATATAAATAGCCGCTGCAACAGACAGATCGACTAGGATGGAGATAATAATACTAGTTTCCATTGGAAATTTTTAGTTGTTGGTGTGCCTTGCAAACCACCGGAACTTTAACAATACCTAGAAAAAATCGAACTAAAACCTTGGACCTAAGGCTGAATAAATTAATCTTGTAACACGCTTGCTATGAGGTTATCAAGCGATTCTATACGGGTTTTTATTTGCTGTTCTTGGTTTTTAATAGCGTCTTTGCCATTGATAAACTGCACCATTGAATCGAAAGCTACCATTGAAAGAAGGTCCACCTTATCTGATGTGCCTAAAGCTTTTTTGTAAAATTCGAGTTGCTCATTGAGCTGCTTGGCAGCATTTCTTACCTTGCCTTCATCCTCTGCAGTTACTTGCATTGGGTAATCTCTATCGCCAATCCGGACACTGATATCTAGTTTAGCACTCATTTATAGTTGAAATTGAAAATAGAGTAATTGAGGTGGTAAGCGTATATATAATTATTCGTTTAAGTACTGTATGGTTTTGTCGATTTCACCTATGTAGGCGTCAATTTTTTGCTTTAGGGCTTCAAAATCGACTGTCTCTCCGGCTTTCGCTGACACAATGTTATTAAAATTTAACTTATTTTGAAAGTTTCTTAAAGTATCTTTCTGTTTATCAATGATTTGCTTTTGTTGCTTCTTGTCTTCAAGTGCAGCTTCATAGCGTACTTTGAGGTCTTCATAACGTGCCACCATTCGCTTTATCTGGTGTTCCAGATAAGTTAATTGCTCCTGAAGGTTGTTGTTATGGGTACTCATGGGTAATGATTGATAAAGCAATACTACTTAATATTATTGAATATTGTTGTAGTCTATCTGATTATCTGAGTTATCTATAGTGAGGCTATCTTGTAATTGTGCCTTTCGCTTAGCACAATCTAATTCCACTAATACCGATGCTGGCTTAGTAAACCTGCCTTTGGTAATTTTTGTTGCGGGGTTGGCATAAACTGAATCCATATAGTACGACCATATTGGCATTGCCAATCGTGCGCCTTGTCCATCGTTAGTAGAATGGAAGTGGATACTGCGTTCATCGCCACCTACCCAAATACCAGTTACCAAATCTTTAGTGCAGCCAACAAACCAACCATCAGAGAAATTGGAAGTGGTACCTGTTTTGGCGGCTACTTCATTCCCTACAAGGGTGCTTCCTAAGCGGTGCAAACCTAAGGCGGTTCCGTTGCGTTCGCGGGTACTGCCTTGGAGCATATACACCATTTTCCAAGCCAATTCTTCAGAAATAGCTTCCCGCTTTTCTGGATTAAAGCTTTTAATGATTTCGCCTTGCTTATTTTCTATCCTGATAATGTATTGTGGCTTGGTATAGTTTCCATTGTTTACAAATACAGAGTATGCGCCTACTAGCTCATATAAAGATACATCTGATGAACCTAAAGCAAGTGGATATACGGGGTCTAGATCACTTTCTATTCCTAGCTTTCTAGCATAATCTACCACCATTTTAGGTCCAATTCGTTGTATAAGGGCAGCTGCTATACTATTGAGCGATAGACCAATACCCCGGCGGAGGGTCATTTTTTCGCCTGAGAAATTACCATCTGAGTTTTGTGGACTCCACGATACGCCATCGGCATTGACAATTGTAACAGGCGAATCGGTAAACTCATCGCAAGGATGGTAGCCATTATCTAAGGCTGCAGCATATAAAAACGGCTTAAAGCAAGAACCAGGCTGGCGTTTGCCTTGCTTCACATGGTCGTATTTGAAGTGTTTGTAGTTATTACCACCTACCCAAGCTTTAATATATCCAGTTAATGGATCAACCGAAAGGAGGCTTCCTTGCAAGAATCGCTTGTAATAGGCAATTGAATCGTACACATTAAAGTTCTTTTCAATTTCGCCATTCCAAGAGAATACGCGCATTTTCTTTTTGGTGCTTAAGGCTAACCGAACACTATCTGTATCGCCATTATACTGATCCATTAATTGCTTCCAGATTACCGTGCGCTTGGCATTATTTTCTAGGAAGTTTTCAATTTCTTTGCCGTTTTCATAAACCCAGGGGTTGCGCTTGCTCCAGTATTTTTCAAACTTATCTTGCAAGAAGGTCATGTGCTTGGTCATGGCCGCTTCTGCATAGCGTTGCATCCTACTATCAATAGTAGTGTAGATGCGCAACCCATCGTTATATAAATCTAGGTTCAGCTTCTTGCATTCTTTGATAAGGTCTTTCTTCAGTTCTTCTCTGAAATAGGTGGCAATACCTTGGTTCTGGTTTTCAACCTTGTACTTCAATGCAATCGGGTTAGCCTGAAGAGCTGCACATTCTTCCGAGGTAATGAAATTATACTTGGTAAGTTGATCTAATACCGTATTCCTGCGGTTAAGTGCCCTTTCAGGGTTAATTACTGGGCTATACATAGTTGGCGCTTTGAGTAAGCCCACAAGTACCGCAGCTTCTGGTAAACTAAGTTTATCTGGTGTGGTGCTAAAATAGGTTTTAGCAGCCGATTTTATCCCGAATGAATTGGCGCCAAAATCTACCGTGTTCAAATACATTTGAACAATCTCTTGCTTGGTATAGGTACGCTCTAGGTTAATGGCTACTATCCATTCCTTGGTTTTAATGATAAGGGTGCGCAATATGCCCACTTCGGTTAGGGGACCATCGTATAATTCACCTCTGGTTTCGAAAAGGTTTTTTGCAAGCTGTTGGGTAATGGTACTAGAACCTCTGCGTTTACCTATTGCTAGGTAGTAGGTGATTGACATTAATCCTTTTAAATCTATACCGCTATGTTCTTCAAAGCGAACATCTTCAGTAGCATAGAGGGCCTTAATTACATTAGGACTTATTTGATCGTATGTTACTTCGCTACGGTTTTCACGGAAATATTTGCCCAATAAAACACCATCGGCACTATATACTTCACTAGCTAAAGTACTTTTAGGATTGGTAAGGTTTTCTAAACCAGGCATACCGCCATACCATCCGTTAAAGTTGGTGGCTACCGCCCAAACGTGTATAAATAAAAAAGTGAAAGTGGCACCAAAGAGTATCCAAATTAGCCAAACTGATTTTCTGAGTAAATTCGCAGAATTAGGTGTCAAGGGGCTTTGTTGTTTAATGTATTACAAATATAGAACGCTTACAGCTTATGAACTGCTTTTCAAGTGGTTTTAGTGTAAAATAAGATTAATATTTTTTACTTAACCTAAACAGAATCAGTAGTTAAGGGCTCGTTGAGAAAATCCAACAAGGGCTTCATCACTTTGCAATGTTGTGCTAGTTTTTTCACAAAGCCTGCAGAAGTAACTTCTTTATTGGTATAAGTGTAGGTAACTACAATTGATTTGTGTTTAATGTACTCAATCATAGCGTTTTCTGCCTCGTAGCCTTTGGGTGGTCTGCTGAGTTTTTCGCCGCCTAGGGTAGGGAATAGCTTCTTAAATTCAGGCTCATTGATTATGCCCAAGAAGCGTTCACTGTTATAATCTATTTCTTGTCTTATTATGGCTAAGGTTGCTGGTTCTGGTGCCCAAAAACCTCCGCCTAGAAAACTAGCATTGGGTTGTAAATGAAAATAGTAGGGTGCTCTGATCGCTTTCTTTCCACCTTTTACGATTACAGATGAAAAATTCCTTTTATAAGGCGATTTGTCGGCTGAAAAGCGCACATCTCTGTTTATTCGGAACATGACATCTTTGAGTTTTAGGTCGCCTAAATCGTCAAATTCAGCTATGTGTTGTAGTAACTCCTCTCCAAATCCTTCATAATTTTTACGAGCTGCATCATAAACTTTTCGGTTGGCTTCAAACCAAGGTTTGTTATTATTGATGGCCAAATTCTCTAAAAATTCAAGGGTTTGTGGTAGTAACTGACTCATTAGAATAGCTTGTAAGTAATAGCAATTGAACTTTGAAAGGGCTGGTTTTGTTCAATAAAACCACCTTGCCTAAGTGGTCTTGTTCTGTAAATAAGCATCTACTTCTAAAAACAAGTTTCTTGTTACTGCTTGGTTGTAATAGGCGTTGGTGCTATCTAAGTGGTTAATTACCTGCGCATAAGCTTCTGATGTTTGGGCTAGTTCTCTATTACCTAGAATGATGATTTGCTCTTTTGCTCTACTCAACGATACCAATAGCTTTCTATCGGTAGTGCCTTCTTGGTTTAAGGCCTGTATAGTGAGCATACTTTGGTTATCGTTAGTGGCAAGGGAATAGATAATGATATCTCGTTGTTGACCTTGGTACCGTTCCACGGTATCAACTAATATGTCTTCTTCTAGTCCTGCCTCGCACAGTAGGTGCTTGATATAGGCTATTTGTGCTCTAAATGGAGTAATTATCCCTATTTCAAAAGGTGAACCATCGGGATGCTTGCCATAGGTTTTAATAAATCTGACCAATTCCACGGCTGCCTCTGCTTCAGCTACTTGCATTTTGCGCTTGCGTTCTTTGGTAAAATCAAAGAATAATACCCTATGCGCTTGTAAGGCAGTAGCTATTGGGTAGTCTTTCACGTTAGGATATCCCTGCCATGAGGCAGCTTGCCTTTGCAGCGAAGTAGTAAGCAGATTGTTATAATGGCTGTTGATTAATCCTGCTATTTCAGCGTGCATACGGAAATGGTCAGTAAGCATGCCTATGGCATAGTGCCAACCTTTTTCTTGGCATTGCTTGTACAATCGTTCAAACAGGCTGGTTCTTAGGTCAGTTAAGCCCACTGCCTGCATAAGAGGATTAGTAGATGTACAAAAGGCATCGGCTTGGGTAACTACTGCAGGTAGTTGGTTTTGGTCGCCTATGAGTATGAACTTATTAAAAGTAGGCAATACCCCAGAAAGGTCTGGTTCTAGGAGCTGCGAGGCTTCATCGACTATCAATAAATCAAACTGGATTAAATCGGTAAAGTAGTTTTTCCTGCTATTGAAAGTAGCTACTGTAGAAAGCATAATTCTTTTACCTACTATCCAATTGCGTAGCTGGGCTATGGTACGCTCTTTTTTGAGGTAGGAAATGCGCCTTGGGTGAGTGCCTTCATCTTCTTCGGTTCCACCAAGTAGTAAGTAGTCAAATCCTGCTGTTTCTAAGGCGCGTTCAATTTCAGCGATGGCTTTATTCGTAAAGGCTAGAATGGTAATATGGTTATGCTGTTCTAAACCCAGTCTAACCAATTCCGGTAGAATCGTAGATGTTTTCCCTGTTCCTGGAGGGCCTTGCAGAAGGTAATAGTTATTGGCATTGGTGGCAGCGGTTATTACCTGCTTTTGGTGGGGTAGTAATCGCTTATCTTCTGAAAATTCGAATTGTTTGGTGGCTGGTGGTTTAGGTGGAGTTACGCCTAAAATGACTTGTTGTACGCTAGCTGGCGCACTTAAGAAATTGGTAAGCGTACTTACTGTTGACCAAGTATTACCATCCATTTGGTCGGGTTCTATACACCAACCTATTTTATTCGCTAAGAGGCTATCAGGTACCAATTCACTTCGCAGACTAAAATATATTTCTGTGCTATTGATATGCTTAATGGCTCCTTTTAAGAATTGCTGTTTTAATACCGCACCTCCAGTATTGGATGGACTTGTAAATTCCTTATCCAGATAGATGAGGGCTAAATCACCTTCTCTGAATGCGTGTTCAATTGGCTGGGTAAAAGTAAAGTGAAGTAGCTTTTTGGCTTTATTGAATTGAGTTAGTTCTAAGCCATAGATCACTCGTTGACTAATGATCTTCTGGGTATTTGACATTCTCCATAAATCGGCATAGCCACCTTCCTCACGGCTGGCAGACTTAAACGCACCTACTTTTGCACTGAAAAACTCACGCATTACCAAGCCCAGAAACTCAAAGTAATAGGCTTTTACAGTTGGGCTTGCATTGTTAAGGGCATTGGCTAGATACAGTGTATTTTGCTCATTAAAACCACGTCGGTTTTCAGGGTCGGTAATGATTCGGTGGAAAAGCTTTTCAGCTTGGTTAACAGCAATTTGTCGTAAACCGTATAAAATGGTATTGCGGATATTGCTATATCGCTGCAGCATCATATTTATGGTAGTCACATCATAAACACCACTTGTTTCTTCTGCTCCACTGTAAATGAGTACCCCCTTATTTATTTTTTCAATTCCTAAGGCTTTGCCTAGAAGTAGCCGATAGCCTGCAACTTGTGCGGCGTGATTAGGGTAGGGGTTAGAATAGGGCTTCATCTTTGAACTTTTCAATTCAAAAATATCAATGCCATTGTTCTGGATTCTTACTACATCGGGTCTTCCTTGTAGTCCAAATTCAGCACTGATAAAACTTGCCTCAGCAAGTATTTCACAGTTAGTAAAATAGTCCCTTACAAAGCGTTGCAGGTTGGGCAGGTGAACTTTTTTGATATCTGACTTTATATCGGCAATGGTGCTTTCAGGTACTTTTAAAGCCATAAGCACCATATCTTTCAACACCTTATCAAAAGAGGCATCGTAATCAAAATCTTCGTTGGGATGCTGAATAAGCTGGTCTAGGAGGTTGTTAACGATTACCCCCTTTAAAAATGTAGGTCCCGAAGTAGTACCAATTACCTTCTTAAGAAAGTAGGCATATGGGTTATCTAGGTAATTAATCCAATAGGTTTTCTTTTCAGGAATGAGCAA
>JAIYDB010000012.1 GCA_027487695.1 Cytophagaceae bacterium
AGGGTTAGGATCTACCTGCGTAACAATAAAGTCTTCTGAATTGCCTTCAGGTAATCTGAAGTTTTGCGGTGGCTGCAATAATGATACTAATGCATTAGGCTGCAAAAAGTATTGACTGCTAACACCATTAGAAGTGGTAATCTGAATTTGAGTCCAAGCACTAACTTTTGTTTCGTTCTTTGGGTTAAAGCAAAGTAGTACAGCATTATTTTCAAAGGTAAAGCCGCCAGGAGTTCTATTAGGCGATTTTATAGTTACATAAAATCTATTACCCGAAATAAAGCCTACTTGCCCAAATGATATTTTCTCAATATTAGGGTCGTTTACACGAGTATCTTCTGAAAGGAAGTAAGGATAAATCATCTTACTTACAATTCTGGCTTGGTTCAAACTAAGGCTAACA
Source organism: Cytophagaceae bacterium (assembly GCA_027487695.1). Taxonomy (GTDB): domain Bacteria; phylum Bacteroidota; class Bacteroidia; order Cytophagales; family Flexibacteraceae; genus JAIYDB01. The sequence goes on from JAIYDB010000012.1 coordinate 404, forward strand.
CTTTCGTTAACTGTATCTTTCAAAGTGTACCTATATATAATAGGTAGGCTAAGCACTCTATTTTGACCTGGGATTTTATGTAGCTTTCTACCAACTGCCAATAAATCTAAGGTTCTATCTTGAGATACCGAGGTAAAGAAAACGCTATCAGGGTTTGGCAAGAAACCAACTTGTCTTCCAGTTTCATCTAAAGCGAAAATACCTTGAACACTATCTACCACATAAAAAAACCTGTCAAAACCAGGGGCAATATGAATAGGCTCCTGAAACTTACGGGTTCCACCATCAATTACAGGCAAAACTGGTACATAAGCCACTGAACGTGGGGTAGTATCAGGAATATCTATAAAGCCAAGGTCGGTTTTATTACCAAAAAGATCGTCTTTACAGCTTGTAACTGAAAAACCTAGGCTGGCAATAACCAATATAATGAAAGCAGATTTTAATAAATGCATAGGTTAGTTCATTTCAACGGTTCCAATGGTTCTTGGCGTTTCATCTTTTTTACCAAGTGAAAAGTAGAAACCTACACTATGGTACATTCCCAAATAGTCTGAAGGGAAAAAGCCATAATCAAGTGTAAATGGAAACTTGGCATCAGCGAAAATAATACCAATGCCACCAGTTGGCCACTTTTCGCCATTCACGTTAATCTTGTAACCTGTTCTCAAAGAAAATTTATTACGGAATACAAATTCAGCTCCTAATCTAATGTTTTCAGCATTATCGTTTGGGTGATTCAATTGAACGGCTGTGGTTAAATAATAATCTGGTCTGTCAATTGCTCTAATGCTTGCACCCATTTTAAATAGGGTTGGTGCACTAAATTCATCAATTGTAATAGCTGAATTCCTAGTGTAGGTGACTGGCTTTTCTGAACCATTAAGTGAGCTATTTCCTCCAAAATGTTGAACAGCTGCAGCAAAACGTAAATGTTTGTAATCTGTTCTATACAAGAAACCCATATCAACCCCAAGGGTAGTAGTTCTGTATTCAGCTAGGCTTTCATGAACTACCTTAACCTGACCGCCAAAGCTAAACATATCTGAAAGTTGTTGAGCGTAACCAACTCCAGCTACGGTTTGACCAACGTAAAAATATTCTCCGGTACCGTTAGGTTGAAATTCTGTGCGTTTTTCCATTGCACCAGAACTTAGGTTATTCATATTAATAGTTAACCTGCTGGCTGTTGATAGCGGGAAAGCAATATTTAAAGAGGTATGGTTAATACTATTCGCAAAGGTTAAATTGTTCAACCCAATAGTTGTGCCTTTCAATTCAGAAACCAATGCAGGATTGGTATTGAAGCAATACCCATCGCCTGTAAGGGTTACATCGGCACCTGCCATACCTACCGACCTCGGACTCAAGGTGTTTTTCAAGAAAGTAAGTGCAGAAATACCTACCCTTTGCCCACCTAGGTTAGGGAAAATTTGAGCAAAACTTGCTTGCGAACCTACAAATAGAAAGGTTGCAATAAATATGGCCTGTTTGAACATAGTCTAATATCTGGTGCAAAGGTAGGCTAAACCACCTACCTTAATGTTATTTCACTGTTAACTAAGTTATTTATTTTAAAAATTAAGGCCTATAAATTTGTATTACTTTGGAAGAGAAACCGCAATACAGTAATTTTACAAAAAAAAACGGAGGTCCCCATCAATAAACCAAGGTCGGCTCAAGGTCGTAGGCCCATCATTGAAGAGCCATTTAAAGTAAACGAAAAAATAGTAGGCGTAACAGAAATACGTCTGGTAGGTGAAAACATTGAACCTGGTGTATTCCCGTTCGTAAAAGCCCTAGCTATGGCTAGAGAGCAAAATTTAGATTTAGTTGAAATTGCTCCAGGAGCAGTTCCACCTGTTTGTCGTATTATCGACTATTCTAAATTTAAGTATGAGCACAAGAAGAAACAGAAGGAATTAAAAGCCAAGGCTCATAAAACCGAAGTGAAGGAAATTAGGTTCGGACCTAATACCGATGATCACGACTTCGAGTTTAAACTGAAGCACGCTATTAACTTTTTAAAAGAAGGCGATAAGGTTAAAGCTTATGTTCACTTTGTAGGTAGAACCATCGTTTTCAAAGAACGTGGTGAAATGCTTTTACTCCGTTTTGCTCAAGCCTTGGAAGAATATGCTAAGGTAGAACAGCTTCCAAAATTAGAAGGAAAGCGTATGTTTCTGTTTTTAGCCCCTAAGGCTGTAAAGAAATAAGAAATAACTGCTATATTTGCGCCCCCATCTATTTAATATATACTTCAATGCCTAAAATGAAAACCAAGTCGAGCGCTAAAAAGCGTTTCGCACTTACAGGAACAGGCAAAGTAAAGCGTAAACACGCTTTTGCTAACCACATCCTTACCAAGAAAGAGACAAAGCGTAAGCATAATCTTGCTAAAATGGGCTTAGTTTGCGATGCCGATACGCCTCGCATCAAGCGTATGTTACTTGCTTAATTTCCCTAATTAACTAGTAATCCACCAAAGGACATACAGTCCTTAGGTTATTGTTTAACCCGATTGCTGGTTTTAAGTGCAGAAACTCTCGCCACCAGTTCTCAAAAAAACTATTCAAAGAAATGCCTAGAAGTGTAAATTCAGTAGCCTCAAGGGCTCGCAGAAAAAAAGTCTTAAAAATGGCCAAAGGCTATTTCGGACGCAGAAAAAATGTATGGACTGTTGCTAAAAACGCAGTTGAAAAAGGTCTTGTTTACGCCTACAGTGGTCGTAAGCAAAAGAAGCGTAACTATCGCGCCCTTTGGATTATGCGTATTAACGCTGCAGCCCGCTTACACGGAATGAGTTATAGCGTATTTATGGGCAAAGTTGCTGCCAAAGGCATCGAACTTAACCGTAAAGTTTTGGCCGATTTAGCGATGAATCACCCAGAAGCCTTTACTGCTGTAGTAAATACCTTAAAATAAATTTCCAATCAATAGATGGTGAAAAGACTCAACGAAAGTTGGGTCTTTTTTTTGGCTGTAAAACAAGCAGTTAAGCTATCCCCTTCAAATTATTTTACTTTTTATGGTTTAAATGCTTGCATGCAAACACAAAATACCTACCTTTGCAATCCCTAAGCGGATGTGGCGAAATTGGCAGACGCACTAGACTTAGGATCTAGCGCCGCGAGGCGTGGGGGTTCAAGTCCCTTCATCCGCACTTTAGAGGCCTCAGCCCACAAGCTGAGGCTTCTTCTTATACCTAAAGTTAAGTTTCACCTTATACGAACTGCGTACCTTGGATATCCAGTTACAAATGGCCGATACCGTTAATGGAATCATTACGGTAAATCTAGTAGAAGCCGATTACAAAGAACAGTTCAGCAAAAAGCTGAAAGAAGTTACTAAGACTATAAGCTTAAAAGGCTTTAGACCAGGCAAAGTTCCACCTACATTGGTAGAGAAAATGTATGGTAAGAGCATTTTGGCCGATACACTGAACGAGCTATTAGATAAATCGGTAAACGATTTTGTTAAAGAACAAAACATAGATACAGTATCTAACCCTGTTCCTGAAGCAAACGAAGCCGACTTTACTGCTAAAGATTTTGAATTCAAATTCAAAATTGGTGTAATCCCTACTTTTGAACTTCCAGAACTTACCAGCTTTAGCGTTCCAACATACAAGCCTATGGTTAACAAGGCTCGTATTGAAGAAGTAATTACTATGCTTGGTAAGCAATACGGTACCACAACCAATCCTGAAATTATTGAAAAGGGCGATTTCCTTTTCGGTATTTTGAAAAATGCTGATGGTACTTTCAGTAAGGATACTGGTTTTTCTACCGATACCTTATTAGGTGACAGCATTAACAATTTCGTAGGCAAAACCATTGGCGATGCTATCGAAATTGATGTGCAAACTGCATTTACTCACGAGCAAATGCACCGTGTTACAATGACCAAGCACGGTGAAGATGTTGAGCTTACAGGCACAATGACTTTCACTTTGGAAAAAATCAATAGAACTGCAGTTTCAGAAATGAATGAGGAGTTCTTTGAGAAGGTTTTCCCTGGCGATGGCATTACAACAGAAGAAGCCTTCAATACCAAAATTGAAGATCTTTTGAACGAGTCTGCTGTATCTGACCAGAACTATTATACTAATATTAGCGCAAAGAAAGAACTAGCTGAATCTATTTCTTTTGAGTTGCCGATTGATTTCATCAAGGAAAACTTACTTCGTGTAAAGGATAACGCTACCGAAGAAGAAAAGGCTAAAAACCTTGAGTTATTCCTTAAAGGAATGAAGGAAAACATCATTCTTTCAAAAATTGCCAAGAAATACGAGGTAAATGTTGAAATGAACGAAGTAATGGGCTACACTCGTGAAATGATAAAGGAGCAGTTCCGTCAGTACGGAATGGCCAATATCGAAGACGATATGTTAGAAGATTACGTAAAGCGTTACTTAGCCGATAAAAAGGACAATAACCTATCTAATATGTACGAGCGTACGTTTGAAGCTAAGGTTAGCCAATTGATACAGGATAAGGTTCAGCCAGTGGTAAGCGAAGTACCAATGGATGAATTTAAAGAAAAAATTCAAGCCTTGCAGGCAGAATTAAACAGCTAATACGCTAAACCTCAACACTTAAAATGTTGAGGTTTTTTTATGCTTGAATATTACAATAAAGTAACTTAAACTTAGGCGCCGAAAGTTTCGTTTTAAATGATGTTGCCAAGGCAGATTAAAGTAATAATGGCAGGCATAGTCAATAAGGAATAGCCTTTGCTTAAAAACTCAAAACACATAAACTTCCGTTCTATGTTCGATAAGAAAGATTTCAGAAAATTTGCCGTTCACGGCCAAGGGTTAAATGGTTTGGCTGTAGACCGCCAAATTCAGCGTGTAGAAAATATGACACGTGCCATTATTGAGGAAAGGCAAATGCGTTTTGCTGAAATTGACGTGTTCTCACGTTTAATTATGGATCGTATTATTTTCCTTGGAACAGGGATTGACGATAATATTGCCAACGTAGTAATTGCTCAGTTGCTTTACCTAGAATCTGCCGATGCTAAGAAAGATATCATTATGTATATCAATAGTCCAGGTGGTAGCGTACACGCAGGCTTAGGTATTTATGATACTATGCAATACATTAAGCCAGATGTAGCTACAATATGTACATCACTAGCAGCATCAATGGGTGCTGTATTGATGTGTGCAGGTACAAAAGGTAAGCGTTCTGCTTTACCTCACGCCAGAATTATGATTCACCAACCAAGTGGTGGTGCGCAAGGTCAATCGTCAGATATGGAGATTAACTTAAAGCAAATCCTTACCCTTCGTAAAGAATTGTACGAAATCATTGCTAATCACTCTGGTCAAACTTTCGAAAAAATTGAAAAAGACAGCGACCGTGATTACTGGATGCGTGCCGATGAAGCTAAGGAATACGGCTTAATTGACGAAATCTTAGTTAGACCATAATTACTTTTATTTATAAAATTGCCCTTAATTTTTAGGGGCATTTTAGAGTAAAGTGAACTAATTTTAAAAATACCCCCTAAAATTTAGGGGGTATTTTTGTTTTTATGGTATATTCTCTAGCTTTGCATTACAAAAACAAACACATTCACCAAAACATAACAAAGTGGCAACTCTAAGATTCCGCGCGTTAGATTTAGTAAACCAAAGGGAAACCACTCAGGTATCAATTCCTGAAGGCAAAATTTCCGATTACTTTGGTAGTAATGTTTTCAATACCAAAACAATGCAAAGCCTACTTCCGTCGGAAGTGTACAAGCAAGTGATTCAGGTAATTGAAAGCGGTGAAAAAATTAGCACTTCCTTGGCCGATTCAGTTGCTTCTGCAATGAAAACATGGGCAATGAGCAAAGGTGCAACCCACTATACCCACTGGTTCCAACCACTAACTGGAACTACTGCAGAAAAGCACGACTCATTCTTTGAATTAGATGGTGAATTAGCCATTGAAAAATTCAGAGCTTCAGCTTTGGTACAACAAGAGCCAGATGCATCGTCGTTCCCTAATGGCGGTATCAGAAATACATTTGAAGCACGCGGGTACACTGCTTGGGACCCTAGTTCTCCAGCGTTTATCATAGAAATAAACGAGACAAAGACTCTTTGTATCCCTACAATCTTTGTTTCGTACACTGGTGAGGCATTAGATTTTAAGGCGCCTTTATTAAAGGCACTTAGTGCAATTGATAAGGCAGCTGTTGATGTTTGCGATTTCTTCGATAAAGATGTAACTAAGGTAATTGCAACTTTAGGTGCAGAACAAGAATACTTCTTGGTAGATGAGGCATTATTCAATGCTCGTCCAGATCTAGTGATGGCAGGCAGAAGTGTATTCGGACATACACCAGCTAAAGGTCAGCAATTAGAAGACCATTATTTTGGCTCTATCCCACCAAGGGTTCGTGCCTATATGATTGACTTTGAGACCGAAGCCTTAAAACTTGGTATTCCATTAAGAACTCGTCATAATGAAGTTGCTCCAGGTCAGTTTGAGTGTGCGCCACAGTTTGGTGAGTTAAACTTATCAGTTGACCATAATAGCCTATTGATGGATATTATGAGCAAAGTGGCAAGCAAGCACAAGTTAAAAGTATTGTTCCACGAAAAGCCATTTGCAGGAATTAACGGAAGCGGTAAGCACTGTAACTGGAGTTTAGGCACAAACACTGGTAAAAACCTACTTTCTCCTGGACGTAGACCAAAAGATAACTTAGTATTCCTAACCTTCTTCGTAAATACAATTAAAGCAGTTTACGAACACGCCGATTTACTACGTGCCTCTATTGCAAGTGCAAGTAACGACCATAGATTAGGAGCCAACGAGGCACCACCTGCCATTATTTCCGCTTTCTTAGGTAGCCAACTTTCTGCTGTATTAGATGCTTTAGAGCAAAATACCGATGTAATTGAAAAGGGCGATAATATGTACCTAAAACTAGGTATAGATAAAATCCCTGAGATTTTACTAGATAATACTGATAGAAACAGAACATCACCTTTCGCCTTTACAGGTAATAAGTTTGAGTTTAGGGCTGTAGGTTCATCGGCTAACCCAGCGCAAGCGTTGGTAGTATTGAATACAATTGTGGCAAACCAACTTATCCAATTCAAAAATTCAGTAAACGCTGAAATTGAAAAAGGAGTTAAGAAAGAAGTTGCTATTATCAATATCCTTAAGGAATACATTAAGGAAAGTAAAGCCATTAGGTTTGAAGGCAACGGCTATTCACAAGAATGGGTAGATGAAGCTGAAAAGCGTGGTTTGAATAACTTTAAAACTACCCCTCAGGCTTTAAAGGCTTATATGAGCCCTAAAACTGTTGATCTATTCGTTAAAATGGGAATTTACAACGAGCGTGAATTGCACGCCCGTTACGATATTTACCTAGAAGAATACGTAAAGAAGGTTCAAATAGAAAGCCGTGTAATGGGCGATTTAGCATTGAATCACGTAATACCTACCGCTATTCACTACCAAAATAAATTGATAGCCAACGTAAAAGGATTGAAAGAAATTGGTTTAGGTGAAGAATACTATGCTTCAACTTTAGGAAGCATTAAGGAAATTAGCAATCACATTTCAGATATCCTGAAAAATGTAGATGCTATGGTAGAAGCTAGAAAAGTAGCCAACAACATTGAAGATACTTACGAGCGCGCAGTTGCCTATTGCGACGATGTTCGTAACTACTTCGAGCCTATCCGTTATGCGGTAGATAAACTTGAACTAATGGTTGACGATGAAGATTGGCCATTATTAAAATATCGTGAATTACTATTCCTAAAATAGTAAGTACTCCTAAGCAAAGCCTCAGTTTAATTACTGAGGCTTTTGTTTTTTATGGTTTATTCATGCGAATTCTTCATTTTTAACCGTTAATTCCTTAGAATTGCTAAACAGGTTCTGATCACAACTTATGAGAGGTATTTTCTTACTATGCTGTATATGCTTTCTAGTTCCGTTTTGGGCATTTGCCCAAGGTGAAATAGAAGACACCCAAATTGAAATTAGAAAAGATATAGCCATTAAACTTCCTGAAGTTGCAAAACCAGTTGATAAAATAAATACCCCCCTAAAACCTGTTGCACCAGAACCTCAGACCTATTCTTATACCGATTATAAACTCAATTTACCTGATGTTGATAGCAAGGTAAAGGTAATCACCATAAAGCCCGATCCTTTAAATCAGCTTTATGCAACAAGGGTTAGTGCAGGTATAGGCACTTATTTTACCACCTATTTAGAAGCTTGGCACACAGCCAAACGCTCAGATAAAACTGATTATGGGGTTCATTTCAAGCACTTGGCGGCGGGTAGTGGTCCTAGTAGTGTAAACAAAAGTGGTTCAGGCACCAATAGATTAGAGGCCTATACACGCTATTTCAATGAAAAGTACATTATAACAGGCGATTTGATGTATAACCGTGAAAGGTTTAACTTTTACGGCTACCGATTTAATGGTCAAGAAAGGGAAATATCAGACGACTCAATCAGACAAGTATTTAACAATGTCAGATTTAGAGCATCAATCAGTAACAATACCTCAAAAAATAAATTTCAATACCAAGGCGGGGTAGAGTTCAACAATCTTACAACGGCTTTCGACGCCAATGAATCTGAATTTATCATAAAAGGGGAGGGAAGTTACCCGATCAATAAAGAGTCGTTCATTAGCTTTGGAACTGAAAACAGCATTATTCAGTATAAAGATACTACAACACAGTCGCGTGTTTTACTGCAATTCAGACCAGCGTATAATTACACTAAAGGCAAACTAAATATTAAAGCAGGTATTAACCTAGCTTCCGACAATGATAGTTCAGCAGAAAGCAATGCTTTTAGGGTTTATCCAAATGTTGTAGCTAATTATAGTATTATCCCTCAGCAGCTTACCGTTTTTGGTGGTATCACTGGCGATACTAGAAAACGTACACTAAAATCATTATTAGCAGAAAATCCTTGGTTAGGGGTAAAAACAGTAGTTTCTAATCAGGACGAAAAAATTAACATTTACGCCGGTTTGAAAGGAAGTACCAAAGCAGGATTTTCTTGGAGTTTACAAGGTGGTTACCAATCGGTTAGCAACTTTTTAGTGTATTTGAATACCCCAACTGATAGTGCTAAGTTTTCAGCAATTTACGATAGAGGCAATACCAGCATTGTAAATGTGAACGGTAGCCTTGGGTATGAACATAAAAGTGGATTTGTAGCAGGTTTAAATCTGAACTACAACAATTTCTCAACTGATAAATTAAAGGGAGTTTACCATATACCAGCCTTTCAAACTGCTTTAAGTGCAGGTTATTTGTACAAGAATAAAATTGGTGCTAACCTTAATTTAACTAGCTATTCAAGTATGAAAACGCTAAGTCCTACAACAGGTAAGGAAGTGGACTTAAAAGGATTTGCAGATTTAGACTTGAAAATCACCTACCATTTGAGTGAGCGTGGGAACGTGTTTATCCTAGCCGATAACCTATTATCTCAGAAAAACGAACGATATTTATATTACCAAACCAGAGGAATTATGCTTATGGTTGGTGGTAATTATTCATTCTAAGTTTATATTTAACCTTCGGATATTGCTATTAGCTTATGGTGCATTTATACTTGCAAGAATTACTGGAAGAACGCAAAGTAGTTATTGTTCCAGAACTAGGTCAGTTTACCCTTATTGAAACCCCTAGCACTTTTGATGCTGAAAGTGGACAGTTTCACCCTGCCGTACGCACCATAGTTTTTGACGAAAGCAAGCGATTTGAACCTTCAGACTTTGTGAATAGCGTAGCTGAGGCTGAAAACACTACCGTTGATAGTGTTTTGCACGCCATCCGATCCCTTATTTATGACTTACGCAAGAACATAACAGAATCAGGTCAATACCACCTTAAGGGACTGGGTAATTTCTTGATTGACGATAGGTTTAACCTAACCTTTGTACAGTCTGAAGAGCCTAATTTTGATTCTTTTGGGTTACCAGATATTGAAATCATTGCTATTAATCGAGAAGATGATTTTAGCATTCCTGAAGTAAGTCCTGCTGATATTAATACTTCTTTACCTATTGAAGAAATTACGGTACCTGAGGAAAAACCAGAAGTTGCCATAACCGAAAATCTGATTGATTTACCAATACCTTCTATACTTTTTGATGAGCCAATTATTGATGATGAGCCTGAAGAAATTCAGGAAATAAGTCCTTCAGTAGTTGAGGTAGAACCTATTAGAATTGAAACTATTGCAGAGCCAGAGGAACTTATTGCTCCATCAGATGAAGATCCTGTTTTAGAAACAGTAAAAAATGAAGTGGATGTAGAACCAATTTCTTTGGTTGAAACTACTGAAGTTGAAACAGTAGCACCTTTAGAAGAAACAATTGAAGAAGACGATGAGGATGCCAAAGATCCTACACTTACATGGCCAGTAATTATGTTAATGGTTTTGGTGGTAGTGATTTCAGGTTTCGGGATTTACTATTATATGAACTATGTTAATCCTGCTTCGGAAAACTTAGTTTTAAAATCAGATACCACTAAAACTGATACACTCAACACTACTATCGATACTAATTTGGCTTCTTCTGAGCCAACAAGTAGCGATAACCTTGCAACCAATATACCTGTGGAGGAACCTAAGCCTGCAGTTTCCAAACCAGAACCTGCTAAGCAAATAGAAAGCCCTAAGCCTGAAAAGCCTGCCCAAAGTCCAAAACCAGAAAAGACAGAGGTCAAGCCACAACCTGTTGCCAAGCCTGAATCAAAACCAGAATTAAAACCGATACCTGAAAAATCAGCTAGAAATTTTAAAGTAGTTGCAGGTGCTTTTGGTGTTGAAGAAAATGCAATTAAACTAGTAGCTTTAGCAAAGGAAAAAGGCTACAATGCATCAATTATCCCATTTAATGGAGGTAAGGTAAAGTTTAAAGTAGCCATAGGTATTTTTGCTACTGAAGCAGAGGCGAAAGCTTTAAAAGAAAAAGCTCAAACAGATTTTACTGAGAGATTGTTGATTATGAAGTAATTTTACGCGCTCGTTAATCAGAGCAAAACACTTACTTCATATTATGCAAAGACTACTCTTTTACGTTTGGTTGTTGACAGGGATAGCGTTTATATACGTGCTCTTCAAAACCTATATTAATATTAGCGAATACATTGTAATTCCCGGTACCGATGTGCCTGCTTTCAACAGACAATGGTATTTCTATAGTGCCTTTGGAATTTTTGCCTTGGTATCGTTTTTTATTTTGGCAACCAAAAAAGTGCTTACCAATATCAATAAGCAGGCTTGGTTCTTTCCGCATAAGTCATTCTGGTTTTCAGAAAGGGGAAATATCATTATCCACAGAGAAGTGCTCGGCGGTTGGATTTATGGAATTGGGTGTGCATTAAACACTTTATTCTTGTTTTCTCTAGTTACGCTAAGATCTATGAACGATCCTGACGGTTGGAAAACTTTCACCCCATCGTACTTTCTTATTGCCTGCTTTGTTATTGTTGGTTTGAGTGTTATCTCTGGTCCAATTAGACTTGCCATAAAAGCAGCCGATGTTTTCAAAGAAGATGAAATACCTGTAGGTGAATCGTACTAAGTACCATACGGACAAAATAAAAGAGGGCCGCCAAGTTATTGGCAGCCCTCTTTTGTATTCAGTTTATTAGCCTAAGAATTTGGTTGCTAGACTGTTATAATCTAATCCGTGGAAATTGCCACTGCTCATCAAAAGCAAGTTGGCTTTGCTAGATTTTTCTGCTAAAATTGCTTGCTCTAGTTCTGCAATGTCAGTGAATACACGCACTGGCGATTTGAATGCCTTTGCAAGTACTTCCTTATCCAAAGCAGGTAACTGCTTAGCGGAAAGGACTTCAGGGTTAAAGTACACAAAAGCAACATCGGCCACCTTCATTGTATTTTCATACTGAGGAATAAAATCGGCATTGAGGCTGCTGAAAGTATGTAGCTCTAGGCAAGCAATAAGCTTTGTACTACCAAACTGTTTCTTCACAGCTTTAGTGGTGGCTACTACTTTGCTAGGCGCGTGGGCAAAATCTTTAATAACGTGCGCACCATTTTTTGAAGCTAAAGTTTCTAAACGGTTAGCTGCACCTGGAAAAGTTTGGATAGCCTCATAAAACTGATCGTCGGTTACACCTAAACAATTGGTTAGCAACTCGTAAGCACCAGAAATATTAGAGATATTATGGTCGCCAAAAATTTTGATTGGATATTTCGCTTTCTTTGTTTTTAGGTACGAAACTCCATCAATTATTTCAAATGCGTGGATTTTGTAAGGCTTATTCCAAACATCGGTCCTTGCCTTTTTACAAATTACCGAAGTAATATCATCTTCTTCGTTATAGATTAAGATACCACCTTTTGGGGTAGCATCGGCTAGCTTATCAAACTGACGAACATAATTATCTAGGGTAGGGTACACGTTGATGTGGTCCCACGATACCCCACTAACCAAGGCAATATGATGTTGGTATTTTAAAAACTTAGGTTGCTTATCAAGTGGCGAGGCAAAGTATTCATCGCCTTCAATAATAATAGTAGGTGCTGTTTCAGATAACCTCACCATATTATCGAAACCTGCAATTTGAGCACCAACAAGGAAATCTACCTCTTTATTGATATGCTTTAAAACGTGTAAAATAATTGCAGTGATTGTAGTTTTACCATGGCTACCAGCAATTACAATACGCTGCTTATTTTTACTCTTTTCAAAAATGAATTCAGGAAAACTGAAAACAGGAATGCCTTTTTCTTTTGCAGCTAAGAGTTCAGGATTATCTTCACGAGCGTGCATGCCTAAGATAACTGCCGAAATATCAGAAGTTATTTTTTCTGGAAACCATCCATAAGTATCTGGTAATAAACCCTTAGCCTTTAATCTGGATAATGAAGGTTCAAAAACTTCATCGTCAGAACCAGTAACTAAATGACCAGAATCGTGAAGAGCAAGGGCAAGGTTATGCATGGCAGCACCACCTATAGCTATGAAATGATAACGTAACTGATTTTCCATAAGATGCAATAATAATACCTTAGCGGTTAATTATTTATAAGAAATCTAATAATTCGCATATAATCATCAATTTGTTGTAGTTTTGATAATTTTTTGCGTATTTGTTCAATTTGAATTTTCTTCCTTATCTTTGAAGCTATGGAAGGCAATTCAACAACTAGCAACCGAGTAGGCAAACCTAAAAACAAATTAACGGCTAGGCAACAATTACAAGAATTGGGCAAGATGCCGCCCGTTTCTTATGAGCTAGAAGAAGCTGTTTTGGGTGCCATGCTACTTGAACGTGAGGCACTTACATCGGTTATTGAAATTTTGTATCCTGAATTATTTTATCGGGAAGCAAATGCTTTTGTTTTTGAAGCCATCCTTGAGTTATTCAAAAAATCTCAGCCAGTAGATTTGTTAACCGTTACCCAGCAGCTTAGGCTAATGGGGGCCTTAGAGTTTGTAGGTGGTGCGGCCTATGTTGCCAATCTTACAATGAGGGTGAACAGTGGTGCGCATATTGAAGCCCACAGCCGTATTTTGGTGGAGCTCTTTATGAAGCGAGAGCTTATCAGAATTGGCTCACAAATACAGCGTGAAGCCTACGACGATACTTCTGATGCTTTTGTGCTGATGGATAGGGCAGAACAAGAAATTTTTGCCATCACAGAACGAAACATTAGAAAAAGCATTGAAAAGGTAGGTAACCTTTTGAGTGAGGCCTTCAGTGAAATCGAAGAAAAACGAGGCAAAGAAGGCGGACTTACTGGGGTCCCTTCAGGATTCTTGCCGCTTGATAGAGTAACAAGTGGTTTCCAGAAAAGTGATTTGATTATTTTAGCTGCCAGACCAGGTATGGGTAAAACAGCCTTTGTGCTTTCTGCTGCCAGAAACGCGGCTGTATCGGGCAAGGGAGTTTTAGTCTTTTCATTGGAAATGAGCAGGTTACAATTAGTTAACCGTCTTATTTCTGCAGAAGCTGAAATAGATTCAGAAAAACTTAAGAATGGTGATATTAGTGCTGAGGAGTGGAAACGCATTACAGAACGTACTGCCACCCTTGAGCAAGCACCTTTATATATTGACGATACCCCAGGTATCAGTATTCTTGAACTTAGGGCTAAATGTAGAAGGCAAAAAGCCCAAAACGATATCGGGATGATTATTATTGACTATTTGCAGTTGATGGTGGCGGATGCTAACAAGCAAACTGGTAATAGGCAAGAGGAGATTTCCCAAATTTCTCGCTCGCTTAAAGCTTTAGCTAAAGAATTAAATGTGCCTGTAATTGCACTTTCACAGCTATCCAGACAAGTAGAATCACAAGGTAATAACGATAAGCGACCTCAATTGAGCCACCTTCGTGAATCTGGTGCAATTGAGCAAGATGCTGATATTGTAATGTTCTTATACCGACCAGAATATTACAAAATCACAGAAGATGAACAAGGAAGAAGCTTATTAGGAGTTGTAGAAGTTATTTTGGCTAAGCACCGTAATGGTTCATTAGGCTCAGTTGAATTACAGTTCATTGGCAAATACACCAAGTTTGCCGATCCTGAGGCCTTCCCTGGAGGCTTTGGAGGTGGCTTCCCAGCCTACCAAGGTGGTCCATCGTCTAATCCTTTTGGTGGAGGAGCAAGTGGCGCATTCCCAACAACAGGTGGCATACCATCAGATTTTGACGTACCAAGCACTAGAACTATCCCAAGTAAGCTAAACGCACCGCCTAAAGACCAAGATTTTGGCGATGCCGATAGTTATGTAGTGCCTTTCTAATTTTCAAGCTGAAAGTTATAATAGGCTCTTTCTAACTCCGCTAAAATCTTTGGATTGTTTTGCGCCTTGGCTAGAGCAATGCCTTTATCATAACACATCCTTGCATTTTGAGCATCGTCAAAATCCTGATATAGGCTTGCAGCTTGATAATAAGTGGGTAAGTAATCAGGAATATTGGTAAGTAACCACTCTAACCAAGTTAAGGCTTCGGATGGGTTATTGCTTAAATACTCCATTGCAAGGCCATAAGCATTGAATGGGTCGGTCGGATTTAGCTCAAATTCAGCTTTTAAATAAGTTATCCTATTATTCATACAGGAAAATAATGGCAAAATGGGTTAAAAACCATAACTTTCGCATTAATAATTCTGTTGAAGCAGTACCAACCTAATTACACCAACGGCTTTGGCCCTATGAAAATTTTAGTTTGCATTACCCACGTTCCTGATACTACAACCCGTATCACCTTTACCGATAACAACACCAAGTTCAATGGTGCTGGCGTTCAGTTTATTATTGGTCCTTACGATGATTACGCACTTGCTCGTGCTGTGGAATTGAAAGAAACCTCAGGCGGTACAGTAACCGTAATTAATATTGGTGGTCCAGATACTGAACCTACCATCAGAAAAGCATTGGCTATTGGTGCCGACGATGCTATCAGAATAAATGCAGAGCCAACCGACGGTTGGTTTGTGGCACAACAAATTGCTGAAATAGCCAAGCAAAACAATTACGATCTTATCCTAATGGGTAGAGAGTCAATTGATTATAACGGTGGTCAGGTACACGGAATGGTAGCCGAAATTTTAGGTATGCCATCTGTATCGCCAGTAATGCAGTTAGAAATAAACGGTACTACTGCTAAAGTAGCACGTGAAATTGAAGGTGGTAAGGAATACTTAGAGCTTTCATTACCATTTGTTGCTGGCTGCCAAGAACCAATTGCTGAATGGAAAATCCCTAACATGAGGGGTATTATGAGTGCAAGGACTAAACCATTACAAGTAATGGAACCATTTACTCATGAGCAAATGACCAGCCTTGTAAATTATGAACTTCCTGCAGCAAAATCAGGTTGCAAAATGATTGCGGCTGATAGTCCAGAACTTCTAGTTTCTGCTTTAAAAACAGAAGCTAAAGTAATCTAATTCAACTATATACACCACTTTAGATAAAGATAACTCAAATGGCAGTTTTAGTATTTATAGAAATAGCCGAAGGCGAAATTAAAAAGAGTAGCCTTGAGGCTGTGAGCTATGCCAAATCGGTAGCCGATGCAATGGGAACTTCTGTTACTGCATTAGCATTAGGTACCATCTCTAATTCAGAATTGGAAAACGCTGCAAAGCACGGAGCAACGAAAGTGTTGCACGCTGCCGATGCAGTTTATAATAATCAGGTAATCAATGCCTACACTACGGCATTAGTTGAAGCTGCTAAAGCGGAAGGTAGTACAGTAATTGTACTAGAAAAATCGTCGATTGTTGATGCTATTGCACCAAGAATTGCTGCTCGCTTAAATGCTAGTTTGGCATCTAACGTTACAGAATTGCCTAACCTAAGTAATGGTTTTGAAGTAGAGTGCAGTATTTTCACAGGTAAGGCCTTTGCTGTGAATAAGTTAACCGCTCCAATCAAGGTTTTAGCGATTAAGAAAAACGCACATGCGGCAATAGACCATGGTACCGCAGCAACTATTACTGCCTTTAACCCAAGTTTATCGGCAGCTGATAGTGCAGTTAAGCATATTAGTACTGAGAAAGCTACTGGCGATATCCTTTTAACTGAAGCTGATATTGTAGTATCTGGAGGTAGGGGATTAAAGGCTAGCGAAAACTGGCATTTAATTGAAAACCTAGCGAAAACTTTAGGTGCTGCAACTGGCTGTTCTAAGCCTGTAAGTGATATGCACTGGAGACCTCACCATGAGCACGTTGGTCAAACTGGTATTAAAGTAAGCCCATCACTTTATATTGCAGTAGGTATTAGCGGTGCAATCCAACACATTGCTGGTATAAGTTCTTCTAAAGTGATTGTTGCTATCAATAGCGACCCTGAGGCTCCAATTTTTAAGGCAGCAGATTACGGTATAGTTGGCGATGCTTTTCAAATTTTACCAAAACTAACAGCAGCTTTTGAAGCGGCTAAGTAAATAATTACCAAAGGGTATGGCTTAATTGAAGTCATACCCTTTATTTTTGTTCATTAAACTTATTTCAAAAGCGGGCTTTGGTACATCTTTACTCGTATCGCACAACCCGAAGGCAAAAAAACTGTGGCAGCTAAAATTGAATTAGAAATACTTAACCTAAGCACCTCAATAGGCAATCAGACATCGCATGTGCTTATTTTGGGCGAGAAAGGTGGCAACCGTTATTTTCAGATGGTTATTGCTCAACCAGAAGCGCAAGCCATCAATATCATACTTACTAATACCCCAGCATCCAGACCGTTAACCCACGATTTGTTTCGCTCGTTTTTAGATGAATTTGATATTGAGATTGACGAGGTAGTTATTACTGATTTAAGAGAAGGCGTTTTCTATGCAAAAATTTACGCCCACAAAGGTGCCCACCAAGTTGAGTTAGATTGTCGTCCTTCAGATGCGATTGCCTTGGGGCTAAAAATGAATGCTAGTTTCTTTATCACCGAAAAGATATTTAATGAAACGGCCGTTGAAAGAGAAGGTACTGCAAGCCAACAAGTGATGCCTGCAAAAGCTGCACCTGTAAATAGAGCATTTGCAAGTCCTAAAACTTTTGAGGAGCAATTGAAAGACCTTACTTTAGATGCCTTGAACAAGCTACTTGACGATTCATTAAACAATGAAGATTACGAGAAAGCAGCTAAAGTTCGTGATGAACTAAACCGTAGAGGGTATTAAGTTTATCCCACTTCAATATATAGAAGCCGCTTTCGTGGCTTTTTTTGTGCCCAATTTGTATTCTTTATCTTCACTTATGACCAAAAAAAAGCACCGATATCACTATCGGTGCTTTTTGTTATTAGATTAGAACTAGCGTTCGTTCATTGGAGTATAAGGTCTTTCAGTTGGACCTGTATAAACCTGACGAGGGCGACCAATTGGTTCTTTGTTCTCGTTCATTTCTTTCCACTGAGCAATCCATCCTGGTAAGCGACCTAATGCAAACATTACTGTAAACATATCGGTAGGAATACCTAATGCACGGTAAATGATACCACTGTAGAAATCTACGTTCGGGTACAACTTGCGGCTGATGAAGTACTCATCATTTAAGGCTGCTTCTTCAAGTTCCTTAGCAATTGTTAAAACAGGATCGTTAATACCTAGGTTAGCTAAAACGGTATCGCAAGTTTTCTTGATGATTTTCGCTCTTGGATCAAAGTTCTTATAAACTCTGTGACCGAAGCCCATCAAACGGAACGGATCGTTTTTGTCTTTAGCTTTTTCAATCCACTTCTGGGTATTGCCACCATCGGCCTTAATGGCTTCAAGCATTTCAATTACCTCTTGGTTAGCACCACCGTGTAGTGGTCCCCAAAGAGCATTGATACCAGCAGATACTGATGAGTATAAACTTGCTTTAGAAGAACCTACCATTCTAACAGTTGATGCAGAACAGTTTTGTTCATGATCGGCATGAAGAATAAGGAGGATATTTAAAGCACGTACAATTTCAGGATTAATTGCATATTCTTCGGTAGGTAAACCGAACATCATGTGCAAGAAATTGCTGCAATAATCTAGTTTATTTTGAGGGTAATTAACCGGATGCCCAATTGAATGCTTGTATGCCCATGCTACGAAAGTTGGCATTTTAGCCAATAAACGTAAAATGGTAAGTTCAATCATTTCCGGACTGCGGTTAGAAATGCTTTCAGGGTAGAAGGCAGTTAACGAACAAACCATTGAAGCCATCACGCCCATTGGGTGTGCGCTAGCTGGGAAACCATCTAAAATCTTACGGAAATCTTCGTGCACCAAAGTATGGTTACGAATATCCTTTTCAAAGTTTGCGAATTGTTCAGTTGTTGGTAGTTCGCCATATACCAAAAGGTAAGCTACTTCTAGAAAACTACTTTTTTCAGCAAGTTGCTCAATAGGGTAGCCTCTGTAATGAAGAATACCGTTTTCTCCATCTAAGAAAGTAATAGCACTACTAGTAGCACCTGTATTTTTATAACCGTAATCTAAGGTTATGTATCCGGTCAGATCGCGCAGGGGACCAATATCAATGGCTTTTTCCTGCTCTGTTCCCTCCACTACGGGTAGTTCGTAGGTGTTTCCGTTTAGGATTAATTTGGCGATTTCAGGCATAAGAATTGACTAACGTATGTTAATGCGATGCGAAAATTAGATTTTATTTTGACTTTACCAAGTAATTGTAAAACTACTCAAATAACGATAATGTTCACTTAATATCAATCAGGAAAATCAACACCCGATTGAATTAGTTTTAAGAGCTGTTCAAGCGGGAGGGCATCGGTAATTTTGTGTTCACCAATTGCGGTTCTTCTTAATAAAGAAAGGTAACCTCCAGCATTTACAGCCTTTCCAAAATCGTAAGCCAAAGAACGTATATAAGTGCCTTTACTGCATTGCACTATAAAATCAACTTCAGGAATAGCAATTCTGCTCAATTCAAATTTGGTAATTTCAACCGACCTAGGCTGTACTTCAATTTCTCTGCCTTTGCGAGCGTGCTCATAAAGTCTTTTACCATCAACCTTAATAGCTGAATACATCGGTGGCAATTGCTGAATGTTCCCTATAAACTGTTGGGTATTTTCAAGCAGTAAAGCCTCGGTTAAATGATCAGTTGGGAATATTGCATCCGGTTCTGTTTCAGCATCATAACTAGGAGTTGTTTTACCAAGTGTTATAGTGCCCGTATATTCCTTCGGAGCTCCCATAAACTCTTCAATCCGTTTGGTGAATTTACCAGTACAGATAATAAGTAAACCAGTAGCTAATGGATCTAAAGTACCTGCATGACCAACTTTCTTGGTTTTGATGGCGAACCTAATTTTGTTCACCACATCAAAAGAGGTCCACCCAACGGGTTTATCTACTAACAATACTTTGCCTTTGTCCCATTGGGATAATTCTTTATCCATTCCTTATTAAAACATTGAAAGCGGAATATCTAAAAGGTGCAAAGCAATAATTATTGCACCTAAAACTATCCTGTAATAGCCAAAAACTTTAAAACCGTACTTCGTTAAAAAACCGATGAAGAACTTGATTGCTAGCAACGCCACTATAAAAGCCACTAAAGAACCTACAGCGAGTATTGGTAGATGGTCTGCTGTAATGGTATCATAGTTTTTAAGTAGCTTATAACTACTAGCTGCAAACATAGTAGGTACTGCAAGGAAGAAGCTAAACTCCGCAGCTGATTTTCTACTTAAGCCAAGAGATTGTCCGCCAATAATAGTTGCTGCCGACCTAGATACCCCAGGTATCATTGCTAAAGCCTGAAAGAAACCGATATAACTCGTTTTCAAAAAGTCAAGCTGACCATATTGCTTTTCGTTGTGCTTAAACCAGCTATCTACAAAAATGAGTAAAAAGCCCCCAATCAGTAACGATACGCCAACAACCAAAACATTAGCCATTAGGCTATCAACAAAATCGTCTAGTAAAAAACCAAGTACTGCGGTAGGTATAAATGCCGCTAAAAGCTTAGCATAAAACTCGATATTGATATTCAAGAAACGCTTGTAGTATAAAACTACCACTGAAAGAATGGCACCAAACTGAATGAAAACTTCAAAAGTTTTGGTGAATTGGTCTTCTTCCATTCCCATAGCTGCTGCAGTCAATATCATGTGACCTGTACTGCTAACTGGCAAAAATTCAGTGATACCTTCTACTATGGCCAAAATAATGGCTTGAAAGTAATTCATAATAAAGGTTACTAGTTATTTTCTTCAGTTGAAGATGTTTCGTTAGCCTTGTTTCCGAATTTGCCCATAATTGCGTAAAACTCTATAGCAAAGCCTATTAGAATTACAGCAGGACTAATAGTTATACCTAGGGCATCGAAACCATAAGGCTTTTCACCCATTGACATTAAGATAAGACCTAAGAAAATAACTGCTACACCAGCAATCATTAATCTGTAATTCATTTTGCCGAATACTAAGCGACCTTTATTGTTCTGATTGTTAGACATATAACTCGTCAAGTGTTAAATTTAAGTATTTGTAAACTGCACGGTAAGCACTTAAAAATCCAAGTGCTGCACCAGCAGTAATAAGTAATAGTAATACAACTAAAGTTGGAAGCAATTCCAAAGGAGCTGTTAAATCTGGATAGTAGCTACCCGTAACTTTTAGCAATAATACAAGTAAAACCGATGCAATAACTCCACCGATAGCACCGTGGTATATAGCTCGAGAAACAAAAGGCCTTACTATGAACCAAGGTTTTGCCCCAACAAGCTGCATACTGCGTATTAAAAAGCGCTGGGAAAATAACGCTAACCTAATCGTATTATTGATTAAGAGCACACAAGTACCCACTAAAACAGAGGCAAAACCCAATAATACCAAGGCTAAAGTATTCAGGTTTTGGTTTACATATTCTACCAAAGGTTCAATGTAAACTGCTTCAAAAACACCTTCAGTGGCATCAAAATCCGATTTAAGTTTTTTCATTACCTCTGCAGTCGCATAATTCTCAGCTACAGAAATATAGTAGGCATCGCGCAGCGGGTTAGA
>JAIYDB010000106.1 GCA_027487695.1 Cytophagaceae bacterium
AAATTCATCCGTCTTTTCTTTCCCAAATTCAACTTTGATTAAAGTGATCGTTACTATTTAACTCATGGAACCGCTGAAGAAAATACGTATTAGATTAGCCGAAAGAATGGATTATAGTGAAAGGATTTTCTTGGCTCTTTTCATTTTCAGGGTTATGCCCTTTGTTATTTATGTTTTGACACTAAAAATTCATCAGAACGGTATTTTATTAATATTTATACTTGCATTACTCTGTAGTTTGGGCCTGTTTATCTTGAATATTGCTAAAAGAAAACAAAGCTTTTTTATTAAAAAGCTATTTGTCAATACAGATGATACTGTTATTCTTTATACCTTCAGGAACACTGATTTAGTGCACTATACGATGGGAAAGACCTCTGATTTTAGGTTCGAAATTAAATTTGATTCTGTACTTGGAGGCAAGGATGATCCAGGAATGTACATCTCTATTGGCTATCAAGGAAAGGAGGTTATTAGGCAATATGAAATTGATAATTGGGCAGATCAAGACCTGAGGCAAGTAGTGAAAGACATCTGTCAATTGAAGGGAGAAAAATTTAGTATGCCTGCTTATATTCCTCCTGGTTACTATTACAAAAAGGGTTACTTTTTCGGAAAATGGTCTGAACTTTGATTAACCTCAAACAATAAAGACAGCCCTCGCAGGCTGCCTTTATTAGTATTCCGTAGTTGGTTATGGATTAATATCCACCTCTGAAATGATAGGTTTGTGCAACCTTTTCAATGGCTACAATGTATGCGCCAATTCTAAGGGTAGTGTTGTACTTAGCCGCAGCTTGGTACACACGCTCAAAACTATCTTTCATAATTCTATCTGAACGGCGTTGCACGCGATCAAGTCCCCACTTATAACCTAGGCGGTTTTGAACCCATTCAAAGTAAGATACAGTAACACCACCTGCATTGGCTAAGATATCTGGCACGGCCATAATTTCTTTTTCAGCCAATATTTTATCGGCGCTAGCCGATGTAGGTCCATTAGCACCTTCTACAATCAGACGGGCTTGGATTTTATGCGCGTTAGCTTCAGTAATTACGTCTTCTTTAGCAGCAGGGATAAGTACATCTACTGGTAAGAATAGTAATTCTTCACCGTCAATTTTTTCTGCAGCGGTAAAGCCAGCAAGTGTTCCTTTGTTGCCATCGCGGTAAGCAATTGCAGCAGGGATATCAATACCTTCTGGGTTGTAGTAGGCACCGCTAATATCGCTGATGGCTACAATTTTAACGCCTCTTTCGTGCAATAAACGAGCTGAAAGTGAACCTACGTTACCAAAGCCTTGTACTGCACAAGATGCTTGGTAAGGGTTAATTTTCAACTTTTCCATAGCAGCGAAAGTGCTTACCATCACACCACGACCGGTAGCTTCTACACGGCCAAGTGAACCACCAAGCACCAATGGCTTGCCAGTTACTACGGCGTTAATAGTCATACCGTGGGCTTTGCTGTATTCATCCATTAACCAGGCCATTTCTCTTGGACCTGTACCCATATCTGGGGCTGGAATATCTTTATCTGGGCCAAACACATCCATCATAGACATGGTGTAGGCACGCATTAAGCGCTCAATTTCGCCTGCACTCATAGCACGTGGGTTACAAGTAATACCACCTTTGGCACCGCCATAAGGGATATCAACCACGGCACATTTCCAAGTCATCCAAGCGGCAAGGGCTTTCACCTCGTCAATGTTCACATCCATATCGAAACGGATGCCACCTTTGGCAGGACCTAAAATGTTGCTGTGAATTACTCTATAGCCTTCGAAAACGCGAACGTTTCCATCGTCCATAGTTACAGGTAAGCTTACGATTACCTGCTTGTTTGGGCTTTTTAGTACGTTGTAAGTGGCCTCATCTAAACCTAAAAGCTGTGCTGCCACGTCAAAACGCGACATCATAGAATCGAAAGGATTTCCCTTATCGTGAATAGGGGCGGGCTCTAAGTAATTGCTATTAGATGCCATAAATTGTGGTGTAAAAAACGTTAGTTCGGTTGGTGTATTTATTGAAGCAAAGGTGCTAAATGCAAAAGGCTTATCCTACAATAAGTTTTTGTCCAGCTACTATTTTTCTGTCTTTCAAATCGTTTAATCTGATAATATCTTCTACAGTTACGCCTTTGTCCTTGTATTGTTGACTTATGCGCCATAAGGTATCGCCTGGGCGCACTTCATGAACGATCACATTATTAGACTTTTTAGATTTTTCTGAAACCTCTTTTTCGGTATTTTTCTCTTCAGGCTTTGTAGTTGCCTTGGCCAATAGTTTTTCGGTTGTGGCTATTTTTAAAGTTTGACCGCTTCTTACTTTGGTAGTCCTAAGATTATTCCAGCTTTTAATTTCTTTGGCCGATACTCCGTATTTATTAGCAATAGCGAATAGATTTTCGCCACGCTTTACTTTTACCCTTACCCAGTTTTGTTGGCTATTATTTGACTTCTTACGTACAGATTTTTGCCTGTCGTGTTGCGCCATCGCCAATAATGCTTCAGATTCCGAAATCGTAATCAATGGCATTATTTCGCTTCTGCGAGCAACTAATTCCTCTTTGTATTCTTTAGGAATACGCACCACATGAGTTCCAAAGTGAGGCGTTTTATATCTGCGAAGGGTAGGGTTTAAAATCTTAATCTTATGGAATGGGATATTTAAGGCAGCACTTAGTTTTTCTAAGTCGGCACTTCCATTTACCATAATGGTATCTGAACCTGGCACTACCAATATACTATCCGCATCCGGATAAATATTATGCAAGAAGGCAAAATTGGTAGCATAGGTTAACGCCACAAACTGAGGTACATAAGCCCTAGTTTCTTGGGGTAGGGCATCGTACATATCCCAGAAATGCTGCTTACCCGTTTTGCGTTTGGTTGCTTGAATTTTTCCTAGTCCGCAGTTGTACGCAGCTAGTACCAGTTCCCAGTCGCCAAAGACGCGATATAGCATTTTTAGGTATTTGCAGGCTGCAATGGTACTCTTTTCAGGATCTAAACGCTCATCGATATAATAATCAATTTGCAGACCCATATCCTTACCAGTAGGGGTCATAAACTGCCATAAGCCAACAGCACCACTCTTACTCACGGCACCATAATGAAGGCCGCTTTCCACAATGGAAAGGTATTTAAGCTCATCGGGCAGGCCGTATTGGGCTAAATACTTTTCAAATAAAGGGAAGTAAACCTGCTTGCGCTCCAGCATGGTTTGGGTGTAATTTCTATTCCTAACAACGAAGTAGTCAATAAAACTCGCTACCCTTTTATTAAGGAATAAAGGCATTTCACCTTCAATGCAGGCAAGTCTATCGTAAAGCAACTCCATAGGTACTTTAGGGATATAAGTGCTCATACCTACATCCTGTAAAGAATCTATGGCTTCTTCCGTATCGTATTGTAAGCTATCTTCAGGACCATCTTCCTCATCGTATTCCACCGCTTCAATTTGCTCGCCAGAAATAGTATCGATAAGTAGGTATTCTTCTTCGTCTTCTTCTTGTACAACTTGAGCATTAGCTTGCTGCAAGCCAACCCATAAAAATGCCAATAACCCTATAAATAGAGCTTTCTTAAAACCAGTAAAGGTGAAAGTGAAGGTCATTGGAATTGGGTTTACGGCAGATTAAGCTAAAGTAGAAATCTCGTTTTGTTTGGCAAAAGCTAACAACTTACTTTCTTGAAAGGCACCTGCCATTATTTGTAAACCGAAAGGCAGTTTATCGGCATTTTCACCAAGCGGAATGCTGATAGCGGGGATACCGCATACATTGGCTTGAACGGTGAAAATATCGTTTAAGTACATTTCAATTGGGTTATCTACTTTTTCATTGATACCGAACGCTACTGTAGGCGTGGTAGGACAAACCAGAAAATCGTATTTACTTAACAATTCTTCAGTTTGTTCTTTTACCAACCTGCGCACCTTTTGGGCTTTAGTGAAGTAAGCATCATAATAAGAGGCTGAAAGCACAAAAGTACCTAGCATTATTCTACGCTTAACTTCTGGTCCAAAGCCTTCTGAACGAGAGAGTTTGTACAAACTTTCAAGGTCAGTTGCCTTTTCGCTGCGGTAACCATAGCGTACCCCATCGAACCTACTTAGGTTGCTGCTGGCTTCTGCGGTGGTAATTATATAATATATATTAAGCAGATAGTCTAACAAGCTAAAATCAACTTCTTCTACTGTATAGCCTAAGCTTTTCCAGTGTTCAATTTTAGTGTTTAAGGCGTTTTTGATTTCAGGTTGAACCCCTTCGCTAAAGCTTTGCTTTAAAACGGCTATTTTTAATTTACCTGAAAGTTCTGCTTTGCTGTAAGCGTCAACCGGCTTGCTGCTACAAGTACTATCGTGGGTATCGGCTCCTGCCATTACTTCTAAAAGTAGGGCACTGTCTTCCACATTATGAGCGATAGGCCCAATACAATCGAAACTTGAAGCGTAAGCTACAAGCCCCCATCTGGAAATTCTGCTATACGTGGGTTTTAACCCTACGGTGCCTGTAAATGCAGCAGGTTGTCTTACGCTACCTCCCGTATCTGATCCAATAGAAGCGTGGCACATACAAGCTTGTACCGCTGCTGCGCTACCACCACTACTACCACCAGCTACTTTTTCAGGATTGGCAAAGTTTTTAACCGTGCCAAACCAAGGGTTTTTGCTAGCGCTACCCATAGCAAACTCATCGCAGTTTTGCCTGCCGATGATTATGGCATCAGCATCAATCAAACGCTGAACTGCGGTACCAGTAAACTGGGAAACAAAGTTGTCTAGTATTTTACTACCACTTTGTAAGCCATGGTTTTGATAGGCAAGCACATCTTTAATGCCAATAACAGCACCTGCAAGTTTGCCAGCTGTGCCTGCCTTAATCTTTTGTTCAATGCGATCTGCCTCCGCTAAAGCCTCATTGCCATACACTGCCACAAAGGCATTTACCTTAGGGTTATGTAATTCAATTTGGCCAATAAAGTGTTGCACCAAGCTAGTCAAAGAAAGCGAACCGCCTTCAATTGCCTTTCTGGATGCTGATATTGATTTTGTTACTTCTGCGGGGATAGATACGCTACTCATTATTATTTTTCTGCGCCTGTTTTTTCTTTAGAATCGGCAGGACGCTCGTTCATGCTATTTTCAATTTCTGACTTAATGCCGCTAGAAGCATCTTTAAATTCACGAATACCCTTACCTAGTCCACGTGCTAATTCAGGTATCTTTTTAGCACCAAATAACAGGATTACGATGAAGAGAATTACGAATACTTCGGTTCCGCCCAAATTCATAATATATTAGTTTATGTAGGGCAACATTACCCTAGGCCATACTTATGCAAATATAACAGGTTTTGATGTGCCGATATTGAAAATAGAAAAAATAAAAATGTTAAGCAGTTCATTTACAGTGCTTATATATATAGGTACTTAAAGTGATTTGGTGTAAGTATATTTTAATAACCTGTTGTAAAATAAGAAGATAGCTATATAAATTGGCTATCTTCTTTAAATGAACTGTATCGTTATAGTGCTCTACTAAACCTTCTTTACCATAAGCGAGGCTACAAATCCTTCAAACCAATTTATTGGCAGCAACCACGCCAGAAAGTTAAGCAACTTAGCATCGGCACCTACTCTAACTCTTGCACTTGATCTAGATTTTCTTATTTGATTCACTACTGATTTTGCAACTTTTTCTGGTGTACTTGCTGTTTTATAGGCAGTTACTGAAATTTGCTCGAAGTTGTTGAGGTTAGTTTCGTAATAGTTTGATCGGCTGTTCACCACATTCAACAAATGATGCTTGCCTTCTTTTGATTTATCAATAAAAGGCGTTTTGATTGCCCCTGGCATTATAGCAGTTACATCTATTCCCAGCGGAGCAAGTTCAATTCTTAACGATTGTGAAAGTCCGTTAACTGCAAATTTACTAGCATGGTAACCGAACTCCCACGGTAAGCCAATAGCACCACCTATAGAGCTGATATTGATAATTTTAGTATGTAAGCCTGATTGCTTTCTGCCTTGGAAAAGTAAGGGAAGTACTTCTTTACTCATGGCAACTAATCCGAATACATTAATATCCATCATTGCCCTAAGTTTGGCTTCGTCCATCAGTTCCAAGGGAGCCACATAGTTTATCCCTGCGTTATTTACCAAGGCATGCAAACCGTTGTTTCCTACTTGGTTACTTATCAATTCTAAGGCGGCTTTTCTGCTTTCAGCGGAGGTTACATCCAAAATGATTGGCGTGATGTTTTTGTGATTAAGCTGTTTAAAATCAGATTCTTTGCGTACTCCCGCAAATACGTGGTAACCTGAATTAGCTAGCGCAATTGTAGTAGCTAATCCTATTCCGGTAGATGTACCTGTTACTAAAATGTTGGTTTGTGAGTTCATGATCTATAAATGAATGTTCGTTTATTGTTTAGGGTAAATTTTTTTAAGTTAGTTTGATAGCGTTCCAGCAAAACTCAAAAGCGCCATCGCCAACAATTGATTGTTGGTCGGTGGGTAATACTAAACAAGCCTGGGCGGCTTCTTGCAATACCCCATTGGTAAATGCTAAAATCATTTGAGCAGGGATGTTTGAGGTGATTACACCATTAGCTTGGGCTTGGTTTACCATCTCAATCATAGGTTGGTAATAAACCTCTGCTTCTTTCCGGGTA
This sequence comes from Cytophagaceae bacterium, assembly GCA_027487695.1. Lineage (GTDB taxonomy): Bacteria > Bacteroidota > Bacteroidia > Cytophagales > Flexibacteraceae > JAIYDB01. The sequence goes on from JAIYDB010000106.1 coordinate 6,683, forward strand.
TTGTCGGTTATGAAAGGCGATTTGTATCCTTGCTGTAAGAAAACCTGCTCAGCTGGATGGTTAGCGAGATACAGATATAAGTTTGTAAAAATAGTTTTATAGGCTGCAGGGAAGGGGATTGTTGCTGGTAATTCAAAACCTTCAAAGGCTGCAATTGCCAATTCCTTTTTTAAGTCCAGATAAAGCTTGTTAATCATCTGGTCTTTGCTTGTATAGTATAAATAAAGTGTTCCTGGACTTATTTCTGCTTCTAAGGCAATTTTTTTCATCGTTAAGCCAGCAACGCCAATTTCACCTACAGTTTTCAAAACTGCGGTTTTAATTTTTTCAACTTTGCTTCTTTGTTCATTTATCATTCCGATGCAAATATAAATGAATATTCGTTCAAAACAAAATCTTTCTTTTGCGGAAGATAATTCTGTATATTTAAGGTTTTGAAAGATAAAACAGTAAGAAAATTTCTTAATAAATTCTTAGTCAAATTAAGAATTTTTAATATTAGTTTAATATATTTAAAAATATTACAAGAAAATTACGTTTAACCGTGTATTTCGATTGAAATGGGCTTTTGGGTTATTGTTTTGATAAATTAGCTTTTTTCACTGGTTTATTTTCCCTTTCTTTACGTAAGTATAGAAACTGATGCGTCTTTTTCCTAAGTAAAGATTGCACTTTATCAAGAATAGCGAACCCTTCTATACTGAACCTTGGTTAAATCAATTCAAAGTGACTCTGTATGAAGAAAACTTTTACTCTTAAGAAAAAGGTATTTGAAACCCGCTTATTTATAGTAGGGCTTGTAGTGGCTACTATTTTCTTGGTAAGTAATACCAAAGCCCAAACCCCTTTATTTGCAGAAAGCTTTAATTATGTAGGTGCTACTTTAGATGCCGCTACAACTAATTGGACAGCTCATGCTTCTGCTGGTTCAAATGCGATTCCATTAACATCTGGTAACTTAGGAACTGCAGGCTACCTAATGTCTAACAATGTTGGATCTTGCATAACTTTAACTGGTGGCGGTGGTGCAAGAGAAGATGTTAATGCAGGCTTTACCTCTCAAACAGCAGGTACCACGGTTTATTCAAGTATGGTAATAAACTTTTCATCTGCAAACGCTACACTTTCATCCTATTTTACCTCACTAACTGAAACAAGTGGAGCTACTATTGGAAACGATGTTTGTAGAGTATTTCCTTTTCTTTCAGGAAATAACCTTAAGTTTCAATTAGCAAGAGTACAAGCCAACAATGGATCTACAGCTGCTGGAAATTATGTAAGAGGTAGAAACTATTTGCTAGTTACCTCTTATACAATGGTTGCAGGTTTGAATAATGATGTTGCTAGAATGTGGATATTGGATGCTGCAACAGCAACTGAACCTACAGCAGATGTTACTATTGCAACAGGAACTGGAACAGAACCTGCAAGTTTATCTGGTATTGCTTTTACACAGGCAAATGCCAGTGGTACTACTAGGGTAGACGGTGTTAGGGTTGGTACTTCATGGTCAGCTGTTGTTGGTCAGTGGTTTTATTCTGGCGCTGCTGGCGACCTTTCTTTAAATACTACATATGGTGCGAATACCGACGGAACAGGTGCTAATCCTGCATCTATTACAGAAAACAATACGGTTTATGTAGTAGCCAATAGGGCATCTGAAACAATTTCAACAAGCAGCTACGGTATTTCGGGTACTAACTCAATTTCATACTTTAGTAATAATGGTAGCCCAATGGCTATTGATATTACAGGTGGTGTTACGCCAAGCTATGTTATTAATGCCGATGCTAATAGCACATTAACAATTAATAATACAAATGCCTCACCAAACTTGGTTTCTGGTGGAACAGTAGTTTTCCAAACTAATTCGGCGCATAGTTATTCTGGAAATACATTCGGTAATTATACCTTAACGAAGCAAGGTTCGGAAGTACTTACTATAACTGCTAGTCAGAACAGGTTTGGAGTTACCAATATCAATTCTGGTCAGATAACGTTTACCAATGATTTGCAATTAGGTATTGTTCCTCAAACAGCACAAACAGGCTGGATTAACATAAATGAAGGTAGGCTTAATGCCAACGCAACTATTTCTTTAAATACCAACAGAGGTATAGCCTTAGGTAGTTCATCAGGAATTGGCCGAGGATTTATTAGCGCAGGTAGCGGTTTTACTTTCACCATACCTTCAATAATTGCAAACAGTGGTATTGGCGCCGATAGTTTAGTTGTTTTAGGTACTGGAGGTGTTGTGGCACTTACAGGAACTGCCAATACATTTAGTGGTGGCATAAGGATACAATCAGGTACTTTCAGACCATCGGTTTTAGCATCGATGGGTACAATGCCAGGAGCAGAAACCAATTATATATTTATTGAAAATGGCAGCGTGCTTTCCCATGGAGGCACAGGAACCATTACAATTCCTGCCAATGCCAATATTATAATAGGTAATGGTCCGGGTGCTAATACTGCTACAATTACAACTAATAGCACAGGGTCGTTTACAATAAATTCATTTATACAAAGCTGGGAAACCACTCGCGATTCACTTATCCTTTCTCGTACAGCAAGCTCAGGTACTATTACTATAAATGCTTCAGGAAAGGGAGTAATGAACCCAGCTCCAGTTGCAGGTATAAGGGCTATTTCAGGTGTTCAAACTTTAACAGAAACAAACCAATTCGATAATTTAACCCTTTTAAGAGTAAATGGTGCAGCCGTTACATTAGCATCGGCATTTTCGCCTAGAAGTGTATTATTGGCATCGGGATCTTTGATAGGAGGTCAGATTATTTCACCTGCGTCAGATATAGAATTAAGAACAGGCACTTTTACCAATGGTGTTGTAGGCAGTATAAACATTATAAAAACAACCGTTGGTGCCTTAACATTGAATGTGAGTGCGAGTAATTCTAATTTATTCTCAGGCACCTTGTCAATATTAAATGGAGGGATTGTTACTTATACATCGGGAAATTCATTTTTTAATGATTCAAATGGTGAGCTAACAGTAACAGCTGGAATCTTAACCTTAGCTAATGCTTCAGGTTTAGAAACTCTTGAAAGGATAACCCAGATTGGCGGAATTATAAACAATTCTGTTGCTACTTTTAGTGGATGGCAGCCAACAACTGATTGCGATTTAAGAGCTGGAACCTTCAGTAGCAGATTTGCAGGTAATGTTAACATTAACAAATCTACCTCTGGCACATTAATTTTAGATTATCTAGAACCGTGTTTAGGTTGTTCAACCCAAAGCGATTTTACTGGCAGAATAAATGTGAATGCAGGTGTTCTTGCTTTTGATAATGAATATGCCTTAGGTGTTAGAAATGCCACACCGCTCAACCAATTGCATGTTGCTGGTGGAGGCACTATTCGTTTCGATGCATCTATGTATTTGAATGAGAACAGAGTTGTTTCTTTTGGCGATGCAGGAAGCGTTGGAACTGCTAATTTCTTGGTTAACACAGCTGGCCATACCGTAAAGTTTGCAAGTTCTGTAAGGGATAGGTCTGAAGGGGGACTGAACCCAGATATTTTGAATGTAAATGGTGCAGGCACCCTTCAATTCAATGGTATATTTGATAGTACTATGGTGCTTAATAGAACAGCTGGATTTATTTTAATTGATTCAGTTGATGCTCAATATGTAGGTTCAATTACTGGAACCCAGAGTATAACAATAAATGTGAACTACTTTTTAGGATGCAGAACTGGTTTTAATATTGCTACTAACAGCACCATAAATGGTGGTAATGTTGTAGTTATGACAGGTGGAGCTGTTTCTTGGCCAACGGTAACTACTACTATTTTAGGTACAGGAGGAATTGGTATTAGAAACAATACAACTCTAAATACTGGTGCAACCCTAACAATTAACGGTCAGCTTGAAACTGAATTAGGTAGTACAGTTAACTTTAATGGACGTACTTTAAGAACCAATGGAGGACTTGTAAACAACGGCAGTCTTGTTGGCAATGGTACATCTATTTTGCAGTTACAATTACCTTCAGGAACTACAACCCTTGCTAACATAACTGCATCGCCATTGGGTACATTTAGTATTTTAGCAAGCTCATTAGGTACAATAGATGTAAACCAAACCCTAAATGCTACCACAATCTCTGTAGCATCGGGCACTGTAAACTTTAATGATCCTATTACAGGTGTTACTACTTTTACTATAACTGGAGGCACAACTAGTTTAAATGGCATTGGAAACACTATTACCACAGCAAATCTAAGCGGAGGATCTGGGGTAATTGTAAACCTAGCAGGTAGCACATCATTAACTACCTTAACCTTTAATGATGTAACATTAAATTTGAGCGCAATCATTACAACTACAAACCTATCGTTAACGGCTGGTAGTTTCGATCCTTCAGGATTCCTTACTATTAATGGTGGTGGAACTATTACTAGAGTTGCAGGTAGTCTTACCACGGTACCAACTTTTATTGGTTCATCTAATATGACGTATGGAAATGGAAGCGCACTTAACATTACTACAGGAAATGAACTTGCACCAACCATTGCCAATATCACTGTGAATACCAATGGGGTAGTTACCTTAGCGGCTACTAGAAGTATTACTGGCACATTTATATTCACACTAGGGAAACTAAACATTTTCCATAATCAGAAATTGACTATTCCTGCAGCAAATACTATTTCTGGTGTAACCAATGCTCGATATTTTGTAGTGTACAAAACTAGCCGATTAGTTCGGACGGGGGTTTCTACTACTGCTAGGTTATTCCCAGTTGGTAATGGAGCTTTATATACTCCACTTAATATCTCAAACGCTACATCCAGTACCATTGAAGTAGGTGGCAGAGATACAGTAAGTAAGTTTGAAGATGACACCCCAGCCAACTTCCTTTCTGATGTAGTTGACCAAACTTGGTATATAGATATGACTAGTGGCACACCAAACGCTACAGTCCAATTCGGATGGCAAACTGCTAGCCAATTAGGGGTATTCAATCCAGCAGGCATTTTAAGAGCTTACAGATATAATGGTTCTAACTGGGGCGCTGGCAATGTTGCTACTATAATGGGTAGTCCAATTTCAGGTACTAATTTCTCCGCTCAAACTACCGGTGTAACTACGTTTTCGCCTTGGGCAATTGGCAACGATGGTGGCCCACTTCCTGTGGAACTTACCAAGTTTAATGGTACTTTAAACAAGGGTTTAGCAAGCCTTATTTGGCAAACTTCATCTGAATTAAATAACAAAGGTTTTGAAGTGGAACTAAGCGATAACGGCAACGATTTCAGAAAAGTTGGCTTCGTAAAAGGTGCTGGAACAACTAACCAAATTCAGAACTATACTTTTGATTGCTCAGTTAATCAGGCTATCGTGTATTTCCGTTTACGTCAGTTAGATGTAGATGGTAAATTTAACTATTCACCTGTGATAGCTTTAAGACAAGTAAATGCCCAAACAGCATCTATTAGCCCTAATCCATCGTATTCAGATATTCAGTTAAGTTTAACTGGTTATGATAACGAAAAGTTGCAAACTGTAATCACTAACTTATTAGGACAACCAGTTGCGGTTATTAATGGCTTGCCAGAGCAGGTTGAAGCTGAGTTTAGTCAAGTTGCTAAGTCCTTAAAAGTAGGCACTTACAATATCACCATTACTGGTGCTGCACAGGCTAAAACCATTAGGTTTATTAAGAAATAAACTAAGGTATTGCCACATAGCAAGAGGACTTTGGGATATCCCGAAGTCCTCTTGCTATGTGTAGCTTAATTATTTGGTAACTTATTCAGCAGATTGATTTGTTTTTGATTCTAACGAATCGGTATAATCAATAATTTCCTTTAGGTAATCAGAAAACTTACTCAAATGCTTTTCCTTTCTCAATGCAGAAAAGAACTCTACTTCAGCTTTCGTTAGGAGTTTGGTGGCTGTTTTTAATACTTTTTCGCCCTCTGGTGTTATGCTTATGGCTTTTGAGCGTTGGTCTGTTTCACTTGCATTACGTTCAATTAAAAGTTTGCCAGCAAGTAAGCGCAAAGCTTTACTAGTACTCATTGCATCTAGCGTAGCATGGTTAGATAAATCTACCTGAGTTACTGCTTTGTTTACCGAACTTAAATGTTGCAAACTAGATAATAACAAAAACTGAGCGTGAGTAAGTAGGCAAGTAGCTAAGGCCTTATTCACGGTTCTGTGCCATAGCCCATATACTTGCCATAGCTGAAAGCCAGGGCTATCATTTGGCGATGTATATTGAAATAAATCTTTCGTAATTAGGGCCATTGCTCGTAAAGTATTTCTATTACTAGCTGCAAATTAAACAATAGATACAGCCTTTATATGTTGCCTTTTCGCTAACAAATTGTTTCTATTTTGTAATATTGAATACCGAAGTGCCTTATTATACCGTTTTACCTATTTATAGGCACTTTAAGGGGTAAAATTGCCTAGGTGTTACCTTGCATTATTATGGATTTCTACGACCGACGATATCGATTTAAGCTCTTCCTTTTGGCAGCGGCGTTGCTTATAAGTGCTATATCTATTTACTATACCAGTCAAATAGTTTCTACACTAGCCGATAGAGAGCGCAAACTTATTGATTTGAACGCTAAGGCCTATAAGGCAATTTCAGAATTAGAAGATGGTGCCGACCAAAGCTTTTTACTTACAGAAATTATTGCTGCTAACAATTCCATACCTGTAATTCTTACTGATGAAAATGGCAATTATCAAAGCGATAGAAACCTAAACTTCCCAAAAAACCTTTCAGAAAAGGAATTTAAAGCCAGGATAGAGGAAGAATTAGAGCTGATGAAGGAAGAATACGAACCTATCCCGATTGAAGTTTTTGATGTAAAGCAATTTATATATTACCGTAATAGTAAGTTAATTACCCAGCTTAGGTATTACCCATTGGTGCAACTAGGGGTAATTGCGGTATTTGGTTTCATCAGTTATTTGGCATTTAGCAATAGCCGAAGGGCAGAACAAAACAGAGTTTGGGTAGGCTTAGCGAAGGAAACAGCTCACCAATTAGGAACTCCTTTAAGTTCGTTAATGGCGTGGGTGGAATACCTAAAATCTGACGAAAGGTTTAGCGATGAAGGTATAGCCGAAGAGCTTGAAAAGGATGTTAAACGCCTTGAAATGATTACCGATAGGTTTAGTAATATAGGTAGCCAACCTATTTTGAAGTATGAAGATGTACGCCCAACCCTTGAGGGAATTTTAGATTATTTAAGGAAGCGCATAAGCACCAAAGTAACCTTTACTTTGGAAGCACCAGAGGTGATGTATGCCGTTTTTAACAAACCCTTATTTGAATGGGTTTTGGAAAACGTAATCAAGAACGGGGTAGATGCCATGAATGGCAATGGCAGCATAACCATTAATGCCTTTCCAAGTATAAAAGGAATGGCCGTAATCGATATTATTGATACAGGCAAAGGAATTAAAAAAGAGCAGTTTAAAAAGGTATTTGAACCAGGATTTACCACTAAAAAACGTGGTTGGGGTTTAGGACTAACCCTAGTTAAGCGTATTGTAAACGATTACCATAAGGGTAAAATCTTTGTGCGCCATTCAGAAATTGGTAAAGGAACTACCTTCAGAATATTACTACCAATGAACAAGAAAGATGCTACCGCCTAATCAGTTGGTGGTACAATTTCAAACTCTACTCTGCGGTTTATACGTCTATCAGCTTCGGTAGTTTCAGGTACTACAATAGGCTTAGTAGGTCCATAACCAGCAGCTTCAATACGCTTATTTCTGATTTTACCTTCTTCCACCAAGAACTTTTTAATGCTTTCTGCTCTTGCACTAGAGAGGTACATATTATCTTCTTTCTTGCCCTTGTTATCGGTATGGCCGCTAATGCGCAGTTTAAACCTTGGATTATCGGTCATAAAATTGATAATCTGGTTCAAATCGCGGTACATGCTAGGCAGGATTTCAGTACTACCTTCCTGAAACTCGATACTGGCAAAACTAACCCTAGCATTTCTGATGCTCTTGGCCTTTTTCTTAACTACAGTATCGCCTTTCAAGAAGAACTTTTCTTGGATACGGAAAAACTCATCCCCACTAATTACAAGTAAGTAGTTGTTGTTCCTGATCAAGTCAAAATCAAAGGAGCCATCTTCACGTAAGGCTTGAGGGGCAACTTCTATCCCTTTGTCTAAGTCTAATATGCTTACGATCCCTTCAAAAGGATTACCCAAACTATCAGTTAGGTTTCCGCTAAACCTAGTGGTTGCCGTTGGTTGAGCTTCCATCGGTAGAGGGAAGCTGTATAAATCTAGGTTGTATTTATAGTACTGTGCAGGTCCTGCGAAATACCAAAACGCCTCAAACGGAAAGGTTTCAAAAATAGAATCCATTGGAGGAGGGCTTGGTACTTCACTACGGGCGTAGTACAGTTTTGCGCTCTTGGTATCAATCGTAAAGTAATACTCATCGCCAGGACCATTTACTAGTGGACCAATATTCTTAGGTTCAACCCAAAGACCCTTTTTTAGATAAGTTTTGTAAATATCAAAACCACCAAAATTGATTAACGGGCTATTTGAACTAAAATAGAGTACGTTATAAGTGTGGTGTATGAAAGGGCTAACCTCGCTAAACCTTGTATTGATATATGGACCTAGGTTTTGGGCTGGTTTCCAATTACCTTTTTTGTCCTTTACAGTGAAGTAGATATCAGAACCACCAAAGCCACCCAAACGATCGCTAGCAAAGTATAGGGTATCTTCTGTAATAGAAAGGGCAGGCTGACTTTCCCAACTCTTACCATTTACATTTAAACCAAGGTTTCTGACGTTTGCCCATTTGTTACGTTCAGAATCCCATTGTGCTTGGTAAATATCGCAGTTTCCATACCCATCTGGCGACTCGCACCTACAGAAGAATATGGTTTTACCATCTTTACTTAAAATGGCAGAGCCTTCATTGTAATCGGTATTCAGGCTAGTTAGCGGGGTTTCCTCTTCAAAGATAGTCTCGTAGGCTTGGCTTAGATAAATATCTTCGTTGGTTCTGCCACTGTTTTTATTCTTGTTAAAAAAAAAAAAAAAAATAAGGGTATCGTCGTTAATGTTTAAGGATGGTGCATAATCAGGTGATTTACTATTTACGCCATCGTACATTCTAGTAAGCACCTTTTGTGGAGGAAAAAGGGTATCAATTGCCCGGCGATATTCTACCAATTCCCAATAGTATTTTAGGGGCACATATTTCCGTTCTGTAAATCTGCCACTTGAATCATAGTAACGACGCACCTTGCCCAATTCTACTGCACGGCTATGTTTTAATACTAACCTTACTAAACTTCTGGATTTAGCAGTTTGCCCTTTTTTCTGATATAATTCAGCTAGTTTCCAAAGCCAAATAGTTTCCTTGTAAAAGTTCTGAATACCGTAGTTGCTGGTATATTCCTCTAACAAAGGAAGCAATCTGTTATAGTCCGATTTACGTTCAGCATCTAAAATTTTCTTTAGCAGACCGGGATCTGAATAAGAAAACTCCTTATTAATGTTCGGGAAATTGAAGTAGTAATCCTGATAGGTAAACGTTTCGTCAGTAGTTTTTACAGAGTAAACCGATTTAAAGTTTTTCTTTTCTTCTTGTCCCCAAGCAGAAAGCACCACTACCAAAGCCAAAATATTGGCTAAGAGCATCTTGCGAAACAACAATAAATAGTTCTTCTTTTTCAAGCTGCAAAGGTAATGAATTATAAATTATTCAAATTTAGGTGCTTAGTGCCAACTTATAGGTTTTTATTTTAAAAAAGTACCATAAAATGAGGATTTGTACTTAATCCCACAGAGGGTAGTGCTCTAAAACCACTTCTTTGCCGAAGAAAATGCGGGTGCTTGCTTCAAAACTACGGGTATAATCACTCACATAAAAATGATAAGCACCTTCATGTTGCTGATTAGTTTGAAGTAGATTAAGCGCATCTAATTGTTCTTTCATAGCCAATGCCACAGTTTGGCTAGAATCTAACACGGTTACGCTATTGTTATAGAACTTCTCTATTTCAGTTTTAATGAGTGGGTAATGCGTACAACCTAGTATAAGCGAAGTTATTCCAGCCAAAGACTCGGATTCCAAATAATTAGCCACTACCGATGCCGAAATATTATTCTGGAAAAAACCTTCTTCAATCATAGGAGCCAATAAAGGCGTAGCTAATGCTTGTAGTTGAACTCCAGTATTGGTTGCATCAAGTTTTTTCTGATATACATTACTGCCTACAGTTTGCTTGGTGCCAATAAGGCCTACTTTTTGCTGTGGATAATTCTGGGCAACGTATGCCACCATAGGGTCTATCACATTAAAAACTTGCGCTTTACTGCCTACATATTCTTTTACTAAGTCAAAGGCTGCCGTGCTGGCGCTATTGCAAGCAATGAGAATTGCTTTTACTTTTCGGTTTAAGAATAGGTTACAAATTTTTATAGAGTATGCCTGAATAGCACTAGAACTTTTTTCACCATAAGGCATATGTGCTGTATCGCCAAAATAGAGTAAATTCTCTGCTGGCAAAAGGTCAGAAACTGCCTTGGCTACTGTTAAACCGCCAATTCCGCTATCAAAAATACCTATGGGAGCCTCCAGATCGTGCATGATAAGTGATGTGTATATTCTATTATTTAGGGTAATAATAGGCTATTTTCTATGTAAAGTTACTATAAACTTACACACACTTATTATGCCCTTTTATAGGTAATAAGTGGCAATCCTTATTTTTGAATAATTGAACCATTAAACGAAGAAATACCAAAAGTATAACTGCTCTAAAAAAGCAAGTTATACTTGGGGCATTCCTTTACTCTGACCATGAATAGCACCGAAAAAACCGTGTTTCTGCACCCTGTGCCAGAACATATACTCCAATCTATCCTTGAAATGGATAGCCGCATTGGTGAATGTATGCAACAAAGAGCCGATGTAGTAAATCAGGTAATTAAGGAATTGGCTGTTTTTAACCCTGGCGATTTTGTGAACATATATAGGGGTAACGAAATAATTGCACAAGGCAGAATTCTGCAACCCCTCTTTGTAAAAAAGCTTGGCTTAGTTACTTATAGAGTGCGTACAACTGAAGGAGAAGAATTTACCAACCATCATTATTACCTAGAATTAGCAAAAGAAAACAAAGAATAGATTTAACAATCTGATTGTAAGAGTATTATCATATTTTGTTTTTGAAAATTAAGTCCTTCATTGGCTTGAAATAGCCTTATGCCTTATTAAATTCTCATTACTTATTGCCTTGATATTGTGATAAAAGCTTAAAATTTTAGTTCTTTGCTGCTTAACCCTATTAACGGGATAACAATCAGGTATATGAAGAACATCTTACAACTAGTAGCACTTGTAGTTTTAACAGTAGTAGTAAGCTTTAACGCTCAGGCTCAGAACCAAAGATTTCAGCCAGAACAACAAGCGTATTTAAAGCCAAGCCTTAAGCTAACGCCAGCATTTGGTTACAGAACCTTTATGGCGCAGTACGAACACCCGATTAACGATCATTTTTCTGTGTCGTTATTGGCTGGTTTAAAGTTTTCAGCAACTGCCGATGATAATACACTTTCTCCAGTAGGTAACGATGCCGATAAAGGTGGTTACTTAGTAGATGTTATTGGTAGGTATTACTTTAAAACTGCACCAAGTGGTTTTTACTTACAAGGTGCTTTAGGGGCAAGTAATATCATTTATAGAAATGGTACTGTACGTCCATACTCATTTACAACAGGTATTAAGGAAGCCAAATTAGGCACTCCAACTGCCAATACAGTTCCTAATCCTAATGCATTCAGAGTTGCAGTAGGTGGTGGTTACCAGTGGACCATTATCCCAAGAACATTAATTGCTGATATTAACCTTTCAGTAGGTAGCTACAGCAATACAGATGGTAGTGCATTACAATTGTACTTTACTCCATCAGTAGGATATATTTTCTAGTATCCTATTAGTATATAAAAATCAATAAGCCATCGGTACAACCTACCGATGGCTTTTATTTGGAAAGCAATCATAAAGTAATTATGGCAAGTTACCCTATCAATAATTCCAAATTAATTAAGGCTTGGTGCATGTACGATTGGGCAAACTCATCGTTTGCACTTACCATAGGTTCTGCAGTTTTCCCTGCTTATTGGGGTGCCACTGCCATTGGCGCCGATGGGTCTGATACAGTTAGCTTTTTTGGTTATTCCATAACTGCATCGGTATTATATTCTTATGCTTTAAGTATTGCCTTTTTATGGATGAGTGTTACTGTTCCTTTGCTTACAGGTGTTGCCGACGCTAGTAAACGTAAACTAGATTTTATGCGCTTCTTCACCTATTTAGGTGGGTTTAGTTGCGCTGGCTTGTTTTTCTTTACGCAAGAAACCACTCAATACGCCATCATTTTCTTTGTGTTGGCTTATATATCGTTTGGGAGTAGCATAGTGTTTTACAATTCCTTTTTACCCGATTTAGTAACTGACGATAAGGTAGATAGTGTAAGTGCCAGAGGCTTTAGCATGGGATATATAGGTTCTGTAATACTTTTAATTTTGAACCTAGCTTTAATTCTCTTTGGTGAAGGCATTGGCATCAATGCAGCACTTGCAAGCAGAATTAGCTTTGTTACCGTGGGTATTTGGTGGGTAGGCTTCGCCCAAATAAGCTTTAAGGCTTTACATAAATCAGATTTACCACCCATGAATTGGAGCAAACAAACCCTGCTTTCAGGTTTGAATGAACTGAAGTTAGTTTGGGAAAAAGTAAAAGCCATTGAAACAATGAAGGGCTTTTTACCAGCTTATTTCTTTTATAATATGGGCATACAAACCATTATGTTGGTCGCCGCCCTATTTGGCGAAAAAGTAATTCACCTAAAAACACAGGAACTAATTACAGTTATCCTTATCATTCAACTAATAGCCATTATAGGCGCAAGGGCTACCAGCTTTGCCAGTAGTAAACTGGGCAATAAGCTTACCCTACAACTACTTATTTTGGTTTGGATAGTAATTTGTGTATTGGCCTGGAATACATACAATGCCAATCAGTTTTATGGATTAGCTGTTTTGGTAGGCTTTATAATGGGTGGCAGCCAGAGCCTTTCAAGAAGTACTTTCGCCAAATTAATTCCAGATAATACCCCTGACACCGCAAGTTTCTTCAGTTTCTTTGATGTTACAGAAAAGGTAAGCATCGTAATTGGCACCGCCTCTTATGGTTTAGTAGAAGCTGTAACGGGCAGTATGCGCAATTCTATATTGGGGCTAATTGCCTTTTTTGCACTAGGATTAATCTTATTAGTAGTAATGCCAAACAGCAAAGTGCTAAAACCTGTTTTACCTTTGTCTAGTAAATAAAAATTAACTACAATGCTCGGATACGTACCTGCCATTATTTGGACCCTCATTTTTGTAATACTTACAGGAGCATTATGCTACCAAACACTTAACCGTAATCGCAGTTTGGCATTAAATTTATTGCCGATGATTGCCGAATACAGGCAGCTCATGCAGCAAGTAATTGATAAACACCCTGCCCTGGTTCCTTATTTTGAGCAATTAGTTGCTGCAAACTTTGGCAAAAAATCGGTTTTGATTTCTTTAGATGAACAAGCCGCTAGTATTATGATGTCTGAAACTGAAAGAAGCAATTGGCTAAAGTTCAGAGATACGGTTAATGATTACCAAAGAGCGAGAGGTCATTTTCATAATTTAATGAACCACCAGCCTATGAAAATGATAGCTCAGCTTTTTAAAATGAACCGATTACCATAATTTAAGCCATACTTTTATTTACTTTGCAGGAATTAGGCAGAAATTGCCGAACTTTGTAGCTTAATTTAAGCCATAACGGCCTATAAACCTTACAAATGGGTTTCTTCGATTTCTTTACAAGTGATATAGCGATTGATTTAGGTACTGCAAATACCCTAATCATCCATAAAGATAAAATTGTTGTTGATGAGCCCAGCATTGTGGCTATCAATAAACAAACTGGGAAGGTGCTTGCTATCGGTAAGCAAGCAATGCTAATGCACGAAAAGGTGCACGATAATATCAAAACAATTAGGCCATTGCGTGATGGTGTAATTGCCGATTTTACCGCTGCCGAACAAATGATTAGGGGTATGATTAAGCTTATCAACAAGAGTGGTAGCTTGTTTACGCCTTCACATAGGATGGTAGTTTGTATTCCTTCTGGCATTACAGAAGTTGAAAAGCGCGCCGTAAAAGATAGCTGCGAACATGCAGGTGCTAAAGAGGTTTATATGATTCACGAACCTTTGGCTGCTGCCATTGGTATAGGTATTGATATTGAACAACCAGTAGGTAATATGATTGTTGATATTGGTGGTGGTACCACTGAAATTGCAGTTATAGCCCTAAGTGGTATTGTTTGTGATGAGTCTATCAGAATTGCTGGTGATGTTTTCACTAAAGATATTCTGGATTATTTACGTAGGCAACACAACCTATTAGTAGGGGAACGCAGTGCTGAAAACGTGAAAATAGCCATAGGTTCTGCGGTATCTGATTTAGATAACCCACCACCAGATTATGAAGTACGTGGTAGGGATTTAATGACAGGTATTCCTAAAACGGTAAAACTGAACTATGGCGAAATTGCTTACGCCTTAGAAAAATCGGTAAACAAAATAGAAGAAGCAGTACTAAAAGCCTTAGAGGTATGTCCGCCAGAACTTTCGGCAGATATTATTGAAAAGGGTATTCACCTAACCGGTGGTGGAGCATTGCTTCGTGGCTTAGATAAGCGATTGGCTATTAAAACCAAGTTACACGTTACAGTAGCGGAAGACCCACTTACCGCTGTTGTAAGAGGTACAGGTATGGCGCTCAAAAACTTAGAAGGCTACAAGAGTGTGTTAATGAACTAAACACCGAAACATATCAATTTGAAAGCACCCCTAACATGGTGCTTTTTTTATTTCTGGGTTAAAAGTAAATTACTAATTGGCTGCATGTGGTTTTTAGCACGGTTTAGAAAGGTAAATAGCGCAAAAACAGTTACTTTTGAGCCTGATAGTAAGAAACTATCGGCAGGTAGATAATTGTAACTAACAAATTTCGATGATTGCACATAACTATGTAATTATTATGGCGGGTGGCATTGGTAGCCGCTTTTGGCCAATGAGTAGGACCAACTTCCCTAAACAGTTTCACGATATTTTAGGGACTGGAAAAACACTACTCCAACAAACTGCCGAACGTTTTGAAGGAATTTGTCCTAAAGAAAATATCTATATCGTTACCAATAAAGATTATTACAACCTATGTAAGGAACAACTACCTTACCTAGCCGATGATCAAATTTTATTGGAACCAGTAGCCCGCAATACTGCCCCGTGTATTGCTTATGCTTGTTATAAAATAGCATCAAAAGATCCTAAGGCAAACATAGTAATATCGCCATCGGATCATGTAATTCTAAAAGAAGAAGAGTTCCGCAGAATTATTAACAAAGGTCTTTCTGCAACCTTAGATAACGATATTCTACTAACCTTAGGCATAAAGCCACACAGACCAGATACTGGTTACGGTTATATTCAGTTCCACGACGAAGAAACTCCGTTTGGTGTAATGAAGGTGAAAACCTTTACTGAAAAGCCAAAGCTAGATTTAGCTATTGAGTTCTTAAAGAGTGGCGATTTTGTATGGAATGCAGGTATCTTCTTATGGAACGTACAGGCGTTTTTACGTGCATTCAAAGATAACTTGCCTGAAATGTATGAGCTATTTGAAGAAGGTAAGGAAACCTACTACACTCCATCTGAACGTACATTTATTGATGTAGCCTATAGCCAATGCAAGAGCATTTCTATTGACTATGGTATCATGGAAAAAAGCAACAACGTGTACACGCTATTAAGCGAGTTTGGTTGGAGCGACTTAGGTACCTGGAAATCGTTGTACGAAATATGTGATAAGGATAACAACGGTAACGTAGTAGATGGTAACTCTATGCTATACAATACCACTAACTCTATCATTAAATCGACCGAGAAAGATAAGTTGGTAGTAGTACAAGGATTAGATAACTACATCATTTCAGTAAGTGGTGATGTAGTGATGATTTGCAATAAGGACGAAGAGCAAATGGTAAAGGAGTTTGTTTCCGATGCCAAAGCCTCTAAAGAAAAACGTTTTAGCTAATTCTGGCTTTATATATTGTAACTTCAAGCACTATCAGTAAATACTGGTAGTGCTTTTTGTTCCCAACTCACAACCCATCTAAAATATACCCAATGGAATTTTTGCCTGAACCAATCAACGCCTATACAGAAGCGCATTCAATGCCAGAATCTGAACTATTGGCTCAATTGAATAGAGAAACCTTTGAAAAAGTTTTGCAACCCAGAATGCTAAGTGGGCATTTGCAGGGCAGGGTATTGGCAATGCTCAGCAAAATGATAAAGCCACAATACGTACTTGAAATTGGTACCTATACTGGTTATTCTGCGCTTTGCTTTGCCGAAGGGTTAGCTCCAGGCGGTGAACTACATACCATTGATGTAAATGAAGAACTTACCCCAATGGTGGATAGGTATTTTAGGCAAAGTCCGCATTCTGCGCAGTTATATATCCACGTTGGTAAGGCAATGGAAATTATACCTACCCTACATTTACCTTGGGACTTGGTATTTATTGATGCCGATAAGCAGAACTATAGCAACTACTATCATTTGCTTATTAACCACCTGCCAAGTGGAGCAATAATTATTGCCGATAACGTACTTTGGAGCGGAAAGGTTGTTGATCCGCAGAACTATAAGAGCGATAAAGATTTACAAGCATTGGTGGAATTTAATGCAATGGTTCACGCCGATAGTAGGGTTGAAAACGTACTTTTTCCTATCAGAGATGGGCTTATGGTACTGCGTAAATACTAAATTTTTATTCGATTGCAACCCATTTTACTTTTAATTTAAATTCCCATTATTTGAATGAAGCATCCTAATCATTGGAAAGAACAAATTCTTGTACCCTTAACTGAACTAGACCTACCTGAAGTTACTGGCGAACCCTTGACAAGTGTTCGATTAGAGTTTTATAGTAAGCATTTGAAAACCCATTTGCGGATAGATGTTTTTTTGCCTTTAGATTATCAGACAGAAACTGATTGGAGCTATCCATTACTTATAGCTAACGATGGTGGCGAAATGACTGATATTGCCTTACCTCAAACAACTGCCGATTTAGTTCGAAGTGGGGAGGTGCACCCTATTATTATAGCAGCTATCCATAGTACAAGAGAGCGCAAGCATATTTATGGGGTGGCCAATGAGCCAGACTATGCCAATAGAGGAGATAAGGCAGGGTTATATTCCCTTTTTATTTTGGAAGAACTGTTCCCTTGGCTAAAAGCAAGGTTCAGAATAATAGATAAGCCAGAAGCCTTAGGTATTATGGGCTTTTCTTTGGGAGGGTTAATGGCTTTTGATTTAGCTTGGAGTAACCCAGATGTATTTAAGCGTGTTGGTGTTTTTAGTGGTAGTTTTTGGTGGCGCGCAAAGAGTTATGACAATGGTTATACCGATGCTGATAGAATCATGATTTCAAAGGTTACCAACACCACAACACACCCATCGGACTTGCAGTGTTGGTTTCAGACAGGCACCTTAGATGAAACCAATGATAGAGATAAGGACGGCGTTATTGATTCTATTGGCGATGCCTTAGACCTTTTGTCTGAGCTTACTAAGAAAGGCTTCCCTAAAGAAAATTTAACCTATGTAGAAATAGAAGGTGGTCGTCATAATCAAGCTACTTGGAAAATGGCATACCCCTTGTTTATGAAAACGCTATTTCACCCGAAGGTATAAGACATAAAAAAGCCCTTTGAATTAGATCCAAAGGGTTTTAGTATTGAAGATAACAAGAACGTATTACTTCTTATTGACATTGTATTCAACTTCTAACTCAACCTCAATAGGATCGCCATTGTCATCTTCAGTATCAATAATCCCATCGAACTCAAAGCGAAGAGTCTTATCATTTCTTGTATATAAACCGTCTGCAGGTGTTGTTCCGTTTAAGAACGATGCATTTCCTTCTATTTGAGTGGTTTCGCCATCAAAAGTATATTCCTGTGCAGGAATACGGAAGGTTGTTCCATTGCCTGCAATTAGTACATCTTGAATTGTTATAGAGATGGGAGCTGGTGGAGTAGCATTATCGTTATCGTCAATAGCCAAGGTATAGCCATTAGCGCCTTTGGCAATAACAATTTTCATGTTTGGTTCAGTTGTGGTTTCATCTGGCATTTCGTCATCTGTAGCATCACTAAATTTCAAAAGGCTTAATTCCGTACCAGTGTAAGTACCGATTATTTCATCAGTAGTTGGTGGGGCTGGGGTGGTTTCTTCGTCTCCACCGCAGGCGGTAAATGAGAATGCAAGCACACTAAGTGCGATAATGTAGTATTTTTTCATATTTTAGAGGGTAACGTGATTTGCAAATGTATACTCAAAAAGTAAAATAAAATTTTGCAACTTTTGCAAGTTGAATATATTGATTATGATGCTCAAAGTCCTAATCGGAATTGGATGAGGAAACAAGTATGATTATAGTAGTAGCAGCAGTAGCTACTTTTGGTTTTAAGACAGTACCAAAAAAAATCAGGTATTGTACATTCAATTATCCCATCCTGCCAAATAAATATCTATGGCATAGCTTAAAGATTATTTAGTACTAAAAAGGGTTTATTCATTGGTACGGTACAAAAAGTGGGTTATTAACCATATTTGTTTTAGTTCAATCCTCCTTTATTCATCTGAATCTGAACATTGTTTACTTTAGTAATCATTAAGCAGTTTTTTGGTGATATTCTTTATAGAGAACAACTATACTCAAGATTACCATTGACAAAACTCTAATATACATGCAGTGCTGGTTTCAGACAGGTACTTTAGATGAAACCAGTGATAGTAGAGATAAGGACGGTGTTATTGATTCCATTCGCGATGCCTAAGACCTGTTATCTGAGCTCAACCATAAAGGCTATCCAAAAGATAATTTAACCTATGTAGAAATAGAAGGTGGTCATCATAACCAAGCCACTTGGAAAATGGCATACCCTTTGTTTATGAAAACATTATTTCAACCGAAAGTTTAGGCATAAAAAAGCCCTTCAAAGTTAATTGAAGGGCTTTTTTGAGTAGTTAAGAATTACTTCTTAGTTACATTGAATTCTACTTCAAGAGGTACGTTAATTTCTGTACTATCAGAAATAGCGAAAGCAATTGAGCTACTACCTTTTAGTCTAAGGTTTTTATTTGCTCTAGTATATAAACCAGCAACTGGAGTAGTACCGTTTGTATATGCCTTAATACCTACGATAGTTAAATTTACACCAGAATCTTGTGCAAAAGTTTGGCTTGGCAACTGCATACTAGTTCCGTTAGAACCTAAAGTAACCTCGTTTACATTAATCAAATCCGGATCAGCAGGAGTTGATGGATCGTTATCATCAATACTTAAAGTGAAACCACCTGTACTTTTAGTAACTACAACACTTACGGTATCAGTGTTAGTTTGATCTGGCATCATACCACCAGTAGCAACTCCTGTTTTTAGTAGAAGGGTTGCAGTACCTGAGTAAGTACCAACTACTTCATCGGTAGTATTAGTAGGTGCTGGTGTTTCTGTGTCGTCGCCACAAGCAGAGAATGTAAAGGCCATTGCAAGAGCAAGCACGCCTACTTTCCAGAAATTTTTCATAAGGATACGGTTTAGTTTGTTACAAATATATATTAGAAAAGTGCAATGCAAGTGCCTATTTTACTAAACTTAATGATTTATTCTTTCAACTTAAGTTTAATTACAAGGAACAGAACATTTGAATTGCTAAATTCTAAGTTTATATGGAATTATTTCTTGCTTGCTACAAACTCTATTTCAGTTGGCATACTCACAATTGCTGCTGCGGAACCATCTAAACTCTTGTAAAAGTTACCTCCAAATTTAAAGCTCAACTTCTTGGTTCTCATGCTATACTTTCCAGAAACTAACACAGATTCATGCTTGTAGCTTTTTATCCCTGTTATAGTTATTGGCTTAATTGAATCTGGGTCAAATTGTTGTTTAGGAATTTGAAACGCAATAGCCACATCATTGGTATTAAAGGCAGTTGTTTTTAATTCTTTTGGTGGCGTTTTAAGGTTATTATCGTCGATAACAAATTTATAAAATGCACCCTTCTTGCTTACTACAACGGTGAAATTAGTATCTATGGTAACTATATCGGTAACATCGCCATCTGCTATTTCGGTAGCTTTGTATTTAATTGTTGCTACTGCCGAATATTTTCCTAAAATTTCTGCTGGGCTATAGGTTTTTTGTTGTAGTTGAGTTGCCTTATTCAAAGAAAAGGATGTAGTGATTAAAGCAGTAGCTGCAACCAAGCTGCTGATTTTGAGGACGTTTTTCATGTTTCTAAGTTTAGTATAATTTAAGTAAACTTAGAAAGTTAATTTATCATTAACAAGCCCAAATCGGTTAATGGTAAAGCTTAAAAAAGCCCTAAGCGTTTTAGGCTTAGGGCTTAATTTTACTTTAGGTTAAATTTTAGTACCCAACATTGGTAAATACGCCATTGGTAATAGTTAATCCAGTGCCAGAACCATTAAAAGTACCAGAGATTTTCTTGGTGGTTGCATTATTTGCAGTTACTGCAATAGTGCCAGATGAACATAAACTAACGTTAGCGCCACTGCCAAATCCTAATTGATTGAAAGAGAAAAAGCCTCCAATAGAGTACGATCCAACTGCAGGATTACAAATCAATGAAATTGTTTGACCATTTGTAGTAAGACCACTCACAGAAATTAATGAACCGCCAAGAGGATTAGGAACGTTAGTTACATTAATAGCTGCTTCTAAACAGGTATAGTTTGTGCCATTTGCTGTGAAAGAAAAGGCAAAAGCATTAGGGTTAGCAGGTGTACCTGGGGTTGCATTGTCATCGTCTTTACTGCAAGAAGTAGTAAAAACTAATAAGAACGCAATGGCTAACATTGAAAGACTGCGGGTAATAATTTGCATCTAATATTGGATTTAGGGGTTAAAGATTTTCAATATTAGTAATTATTCAAATTCCAGATGCATTGTGTTGGTTGTTTTCTTGATTTAATGATTGAAATTCTTATCTATTTCATGTATTTAAGTAGTGTCAAGAATGTTTTCGCTACATATTCTTTTTATAAATACTTTGTTGCTATAATCTAATGTAGATGTAATTGTATTCAATAAAAAAAGCACCCCCAGAATTTTTGGTTCTGAGGGTGCTTAATTATTTTGGTAAGGTTGCCTTATTTCAAGTTAGCCAAACGCTCTAATAAATCGGCAGCACGGTTACTATAACCATATTCGTTATCGTACCAGCCTACAACTTTTACAAGGTTGCCCATTACTAAAGTTTGACCAGCATCGAAAATACAGCTGTGTGGGTTACCCACGATATCTGAACTTACAATAGGATCGGTAGTGTATTCTAACACACCTTTCATTGGGCCTTCAGCAGCAGCTTTCATAGCAGCATTAATTTCTGCAATGGTAGCATCTTTCTTCAAGATAGCAGTTAAATCGGTTAATGAACCATCTGGCACTGGAACACGCATTGCTACACCATCTAATTTACCGCTTAGGTGAGGCAATACTAAACCTACCGCTTTAGCAGCACCAGTACTTGTAGGTACAATGTTTACAGCAGCTGCACGAGCACGACGTAAATCTGAATGCGGACCATCTTGTAACAATTGGTCTTGGGTATAGGCGTGGATAGTAGTGATATATCCTTTTTCTAAACCAAATGTATCGTCCAATACTTTAGCCATTGGAGCTAAACAGTTGGTAGTACAGCTTGCGTTAGATACGATAGTAATGCTATCGTTCAAAATTTCTTCGTTAACACCTAATACTACAGTTGCAATATCCTTTTCTTTAGCAGGAGCAGAAATTACAACACGCTTAGCACCAGCTTCAATGTGCTTACCAGCACCAGCACGGTCAACAAAACGACCAGTTGATTCTAATACTACATCAATATTATGTGCAGCCCAAGGCAAGTTAGCAGGGTCTTTTTCAGCAAAAATTTTGATGGTTTTACCGTTTACTATTAAACCATCGGCCGATACTGATACAGTACCAGGGAACCTGCCGTGTACACTATCGTACTTTAGCAAATAAGCTAGGGTATCGGCATTGGTAAGGTCGTTGATGGCAACAACTTCTACATTAGATTTATTCTGAAGCGCACGGAATGTAAGGCGACCTATGCGTCCGAATCCGTTGATGGCTACTTTAATGGTTGACATTATAAGCGAGCGGGTTTAAGATGAACTTGTAAACTGCTGCAATTTATAGAATTGCTAAGAATGCACAACACGATATTTATCAGGAATGGTCAATTGCCTTTGTTAAATTTAGGTAAAGCAAGCAAGTTATAGCTCTTCTATAGTTTGGTGAGAGGGGTAAAGAGCTAGGATTAAACAAATGTAATTTCCTTAATATCAAATAATTGTATTGTTCCTTCTTTGTCAATTTCTAGCTGTCCAGTTTCTGTTATGCCTAAGATGGTACCATGAAATAAGTATCCTTTACTATCCTGAAAAATAGCAGGTGCTTTGTATCTATATAAGTGTTGGTAGTACTGCTTTAGCAAACCATTATATCCAGCATTGCGCAATCTTAAGTAAGCCGCATCTAAATGCCTAGTAATTATTTGCAGTGTTTCTTCTAGGGTAAAAGTCGTTTTTAGTTCCAATACCAAAGAGGTTATAGTTCTATCTACCGGGAAGTTTTCTTGGTTTACGTTTACGCCAATACCTATTATACTGCTATTGATTTTCTGGTGGGTAACTATATTTTCTATAAGGATGCCCGCAATCTTAGCCTCGTTTACTAAAATATC
>JAIYDB010000129.1 GCA_027487695.1 Cytophagaceae bacterium
CAAAATCCTGAAGCATACCTCATTTTTAAAGTACAAAACGCAGCTAATGAATGCCTTGCCTTTTCGGTTTGCACCATATTAGGCAATTCATTGTACACTTTTTACACTGTAAATTTAGTAGAAGGCGATATTTTAAATCCATTGTACCTATTGCACCAACATCTATATAATTATTGCCAAGCAAATAATATCGCATTGCTAGACCTCGGCATTGCTACCGATAAAGGCGTTGAAAACGTGGGACTTATCAACTTCAAAAAGCAGCTAGGCGCAATCCCCACAAAAAAAATTACTTGGATTAAGTACATTTCGTAATAGAAAAAGTACTTATTTCTTAACTTTAGCTTAATAAAGTTAACCAAGAAATTAGGTGTATGGGTATTGAGTTAAATGTTCCTGAAATAGATATTGAAGCAGAAAACAAAGAGATTGTTCGCAGGTATAGGAAGTTATTACGCACGGCAAAGCCCGTTATAAAAGATAATGATGCCAAGCTTATAAGAAAGGCGTTTGAGTTAGCGGTTGATGCACATAAGGAAATGCGCAGGAAATCGGGAGAGCCTTATATCTATCATCCCATTGCGGTTGCCCAAATTTGCGTTGAAGAAATTGGCTTAGGTACTACCTCTATCATTGCTGCACTTTTGCACGATGTGGTGGAAGATACCAATGTTGAACTCAAAGAAATTGAAAAGAAGTTCGGTAAAAAAGTAGCCAGTATTATCGATGGCCTTACAAAGATTAGTGGCACTTTTTCACCTGGTAGTTCTTCTCAGGCAGAAAACTTCCGTAAAATGCTACTCACCCTGGCTGACGATGTTCGGGTGATTTTAATTAAGCTAGCTGATAGGTTGCATAATATGCGTACCATGGATAGTATGCCAAGGAATACCCAACTTAAAATTGCCAGTGAAACCATTTTTTTATATGCCCCTTTAGCGCACCGTTTAGGTTTGTATCCTATAAAATCTGAATTAGAAGATTTATATTTAAAATACACCCATACCGATCAATACTTTTTTATTGCCGATAAAATTCAACAAACTAAAGCTTCCAGAACTAAGTTTATCAATGAATTTATTGCGCCCATTGAAAATGAATTAAATAAACAGAATTTAAAATTCACAATAAAAGGCCGACCAAAAAGTATTTTTAGTATCAATAATAAACTTCAAAAACAAAAAATTCCTTTTGAAGAAATATACGATTTATTTGCCATCAGAATTATTATTGATTGTCCGCTAGAAAGTGAAAAATCTGCTTGTTGGCAGGTATATTCTGTAGTAACTGATTTTTACAAGCCTAATCCTGATCGCTTACGCGATTGGATTTCCACACCCAAACAAAATGGGTATGAATCGTTACACACCACTGTAATGAGCAAGTCGGGTAATTATGTTGAAGTTCAAATACGTACCACCCGAATGGATGAAATATCTGAAAAAGGATATGCAGCCCACTGGAAATACAAAGAGAATACTACTCAAAGCAAAGAAGTAGGTCTGGAAGCGTGGCTTGTAAAAGTACGCGATGTATTAGAAGCTTCTGATTCTAGTGCTATTGATTTCGTTAACGACTTCCGCAGCAACCTATTTAATGATGAAGTTTATGCCTTTACCCCAAATGGTGAATTGAAGGTATTACCTGCTGGATCAACTGCATTAGACTTTGCCTTTGAAATACATACCCACGTTGGCTTAACCTGTCTGGGTGCTAAAGTGAACCAGAAATTGGTACCCATCAGTTATAAAATAACCAATGGCGACCAGATTGAAATCCTCACCAGCAAGAAGCAAAAACCAACCGACGATTGGCTTAAAATAGTAGTAACCTCTAGGGCGAAAGCAAAGATTAAAGATGCCCTTAGAGAAGATAAAAAGGTAATAGCCGCCACAGGTAAAGAAATTTTAGAGCGCAAACTCAAGCACCTAAAATACGATATGAACGAAGGTTTGCTTACCGATTTGCGCACCTTCTTTAACCTGAAAACAAATATGGAATTGTTTTACAGGTTCGGGATTAGCAGTTTGCAACCGCAAGACCTTAAGCGATTTAAGGAAGCAATGGATAAAAACCTCACGGGTAAACCATTGCAGAACGAAGTGCGCCAGTCGCCTATTATGGACAGCAAATCGTTCGAACGGGAAATCAAGAAAATACGTGGCACCGATGCCGATATGCTCTTGATTGGGGAGGATATGAATAAGATTGATTACACCCTAGCTAAGTGTTGCAATCCTATTCCAGGCGACGATGTATTTGGTTTTGTAACCGTATCTGAAGGGATTAAAATACACCGCACCGTTTGTCCGAATGCAGTGGAGTTAATGAGTAGCTACGGATATCGCATTATTAAAGCCAAGTGGACCAGCCAAACCGAGTTATCGTTCCTAGCAGGCCTGCGCATTACAGGGACCGATAGAATGGGAATGGTAAACGATATAACCAAGGTAATTAGTAATGAACTGCAAGTAAATATGCGCGGCATCACCATAGACACCAACGACGGTATTTTCGAAGGACAAATTATGGTGTACGTTAACAATGCCGAACACCTCACCCAATTGGTTAAAAAGTTAAAAGCTATTATGGGGGTAGTGAATGTATTTAGGTTTGATAGTTAGAGAGAGGAAATAATTTTTTGGGATTAAATAATTACCACCAAATTAATTGATAATTTGGTGGTAATTATTTGGGTATATGAAGCCGCTCCTTGCCATACTAATTCTACTAACCACTTTAGTAAGTTGCCAAAGGACCGGCACCTTAAACCGAAAATTTTTAATCCTTTCCAAAGAAGAATTTTTAAAAGATAATTACGATAGCACAATTTCCACTCTTGCTATTTTGGAGAAATATACGCTTAGTGTGCAGGCTATATTAAGGCATGATACAGGGAATGTTTTTTACGGAATACAAGATTACTACGAAGATGACGAAGAAAACATCTATAGACATATTGTTATAGGAAAGCTTATTGATAGCACAAGAATATTTGCAACTGAAATTAATACCAGAGATTACTACATTAACTTTTATACTTATAAGGGTAATGAATGGGAAAAAGTAGGTACAGAGGAAATTGATGAATATACAATGCGTCTCAGGTTTAAGGATTTAAATGGGGATAAAAATAATGAAATTATAACGTCTACTAATCCAAATATGAATGGAAATAGATGGTTAAAAATCTACAAATACAGTGAAAGTAAAAATTCAATTGTATTCGCGGGGAATACAACATGTCCCTTTAGCCTCCCATTTGTGGATAAATCAAGTAAGAACATTATAGAATACTACACAGGAAGTTACTGGATGGATGAATTCAAAACAATATATGAATGGAGTGGAGATTTATTAATCCCAAGAAAACAAATTATTCTTGCTAAGGATAGCAAGTTTGACGAAAACTCAAAAATCAGGTTTGAATACTATGAAAATAGAACCGACAGTATAAATGGCCTAAAACTAATATTTACAGAACCATACGAGAAGGAGAATGGCAGACTATCCAGGCTTTGGGAAAATTTCATTAATTACGAAGTGATTGATTAACCAATAAAAATATATTAACCCTGAAACTTATAACATTCAAATGAAACAACTCCTAATCTTCCTTCTAATACTAACCACTTTAGCGAGCTGCCAAAGGACAGGCACCTTAAATCAGAAATTTATAATCCTTTCGCAAGAGGAATTCTTAAAAGATAATTACGATAGCACGATAACGACCTTAGCTATCTTGGATAAATATACGCTTAGTGTGAAAGCCATATCAAAGAAAGATACTGGCAATATTTTTTACGGCATACAAGATTATTACGATGATAGCCTTTATAGGCACATTAATATAGGTAAGCTGATTGATAGCACAAGAATATTTGCAACTGAAATTAATACCAGAGATAACTACATTAACTTCTATACTTTTAAAGGTAATAAATGGAAAAAATTAGGCACAGAGGAAATTAATGAAATTACAATTCATCTGAGGTTTGAGGATTTAAACGGGGATAACAATAATGAAATTATAACATCTACTTTTGGGAATATGAATGGGATTAGCTACCATAAAATTTATATTTTCGACAGCAAACTTCAATTATTTAATCAAGCAGGTACGCTTTACTCTAATGTTCCACCAAAACTTAATAAATTAACAAACCAAATTCACGAAATAAGCGTGGGAAGTTTTCATGATGATGACCAAGAAACTATTTATAAATGGGTAGGAAATATACTTATTCCTTCAAAGCGTATTGAAGTAGCGAAAGACAGACTCTACTACATAAATGCTAAAGAAACTTTTGAATACTATGAAAACCATACTGATAGCGCTAACGGTTTAAAACTAATCTTCTCAAAACCGTATAACAACAATGATACCTTGCAAACACTATGGGAAAAATTCTTTGAAAGAAATGGGATTGAATAAGAAGTACGAATCGTCTGGTGGAGAATAGCTAAAGTCCATTAAAATTATCGCTTATACCCAATACTTATTTTCGTCCTTATTAAGGTTAAAGGCAACGGATAATCATTGATTGAGACATAATCCCGAAGGGATGAAAGGATTGTAGAAAACGGAAACCTCCGCAAGCGAACAAAATCCCGAAGGGATAAAAGGATAAATTACCTTAAAGCCAATCGAATAAAAACTGCTCTTTAAAATCTATTTGAAATTTCTCTAGCATTTCAATATATTCCTCTTTGAAAGTCTTCTTTGAATGATGGTATTGTTGATTTAGAATATATTTATATACTGTTTCAATTTGTGATTGGCTATAGGAAAAAACACCATAACCCTCCTGCCATTCAAATTTTGATTTCAGATAATTCTTATTGTTTATAAACTTAGATGAATTATTTTTTACATCTCGAATTAAATCGGAAATACTCATAGATGGTGAAAGACTAACAAAAGCATGAACATGATCAGACATTCCATTTACAATAAGTGGCTTTTGATCCTTTGATTTAATGATTGCAGATATGTATTGAAATACATCGTCGCGCCAGTCTTGATGAAGAAGATTTTCTCTACCTTTTACTGCAAAGACATATTGAATATAAATTTGAGAATATGTACCAGCCATTCTAATTTAATTTATCCTTTCACCCTTTCAGGGTTTTGATTTTTTCGTCTTTTAGCTATTTGCTACAATCCTTTCATCCCTTCGGGATTTAGTCCAGCAATTTAATAATCAATCAATTACAATACTAACACGATTCATTTGCCAGAACTAAAAATCTTACGAATCAAAAATTTTTCGGGTGTTATGATTTTTAGGATGCTGTACAGGTGTAAAAAAATCATAAGAATCAACGAAATAATATAAATCACAGTTCAAGACAAAATCCTTCTTTTCCTAAAATCAAGAAAATCCTGATTCAGACAATTTTACTCTCACCATCATCTGTGCTGCCCTGCGGGCAGCACAGATGATGGTTCGCTATTGTTGGTTGTGAACATATTTTTGCTGCAATAATTTCACCCCTTCGGGGTTAAAAAAAAGATAGTCTGAATCAGGATTTACAGGATGTATGGATTTTTAGGATGCCGTACAGGTGTAAAAAATCATAAGAATCAACGAAATAAAATAAATCACAGTTCAAGACAAAATCCTCATTATCCTAAAATCAAGAAAATACTGACTCAAAAACACCTTACACACTCTTCAAACTAGAATATATAATCTTAATATACTTTCTATTTGTGCCTTCATCTAGCCCATATTCTATTTCTTGGGCGGCACTTATAGGGCAGTAAATAGTAAACTTGCTATCCAATACTATTTTGCTGCTGGCTCCTCGCTTCTCAAAAGGCAGACTTATACTATCTTCCATATTTAGGGAGGTGCCGTATTTTTCTTGTGTATTATTACTGATGCGCTCGCTAAATTCAGAGTAAAGCTCGTCGTCGTCGGCAAATACATTGCCAATGAAACTACCTACTGAGGTATCTTCTTTTAGAGCAGCAACCGCTACCATCTTCTCGCTAATCTCGAGGCTTTTTTCAATATCTATTTCCCCATTGTTCACCTTTTCAGCAATGAATTGCTTGGAGGCTTTCATGATATCTTTGCCTAAGGTTTGCTCATTAGCCATTTGCTTAATGGCCAAGAAATCGTCCGACCAGAACTTGGCATCATACGCAAACCGAGATGGCTTTAACAAGTACACACTTACGTTTTTATCATTAGCCAATGAAAATACCGCTGCCTTATTAACCGAGCTTAAATCTAAAACAGAGCGCAAAAAGAATTTGGCTTCTGTTACTTCTTCATCCACCACTACGGAATAACCTTTAGATTCAAACTTGAATAGCGCAAGGTTATTGGTATCGGCTTCGGTATCAAAGAATTGTACGAACAGCACAAACCCTGTTTTGATATTTGGCAATACCGATTTTTCAAACAAGAAGAAGAGTAAATCTTGAAAGTAGGCTATAGGTTCCTTTTCAGCATTAAAAGCCTTTTGGGTTTCCGAGTACACATAGTTAAACTCTGCGCCACCAGGGTGGTAAAACTCGTAGGCATCTGTATAATTTACCAAGTTCAGTAAGGAATTGGCAAAGAACAATTCAAATTCGGGAGTTACTGGAATAGGAAATGGCTCGAATACAAAGTTTTCGTTTCGGGCTTTATTGCCTATGGGGCTAATGAGTGCAAACTGTACTTGGATGTTCATTGGGGGAAGGGAATTTTATTTTTGAATGAATTAACTTGAAAGCCGCTTCAAATAATCCTTTCTTACTTTTTCTTCCCTTTACCCTTTTTTACCACTGGCTTTACAACCGCCTTAGGTGCTTTTGTTTCTTTAGGCAAAATCAATTTCTGAACAGGAATTTGTCCTGCATAATCTGAGTTTTGCTTCATAAACTTCTCGTCTAACTGCAAGCTAAACCACCTATCCATAAACCTATAAGCATTGGTTATTGGCCAACTGATATAGGTACGGTCAATATCTTTACATACTTGTTTGGTGCGCTCACAAAAATACGGGCGACTCCAATTAGGCATGCCTACTTCCTTGCCTACAAAAATCTTCCAGGTAAGGTATTCATTATTAAATGGCAGGTTGGCATAAAATCCTTTTGTATTGGCATTGATGCCCATAATCAAGGTTTCGTTCTTCCAGAAAGGGAATCGGTACAGACCTAAATTAGTACCTAAACTAGACTCCATAGTGTGGAATAGCAGTCCCCAATAAAAGTAGCTTTCTGCGCCTCTTGTGGTATCAGATTGCCATTCAGGCTTATTATCGTAAGCTCCTAAAGCCCACTTCAGGCAATAAATCCCACGATTTATATTTAAAGCAGCTATTTCAGGATGCTTATCGGCAACAGCTATACCCGCTAAAATAAGCGATACATTGTATTTCAAGTTTTCCTTGCTGCCAGAGCGCATCCAACTTGCTTGTCGTTTAAAGGCACTATCGCCAGCAGCAAAAGCACGATTTACAATATAGTTTTCAATCTTTTTTCTGTTTAAACTATCAATGTTATGGTACGCCCAATCGTAATAAAGGGTTACGAACAAGATGTTTTCCATAAACTTATCGGCATTTTCAACCCTAGTATCAGGGTTAGACATGGCCATTTGCAAAGCAGGACCTGTTTGCATTAAGTACTCCGTTTTTCCTGTAATGCGGAAAGCAAGTAATAGCGTAATTAAATCGTCAGGATTAGTTTTTAAATTCCTCTGTCGGACCAAAATATCTGCCATTGAAAGCAGATGTTCCTTTTCCTTTTCAAAGGCGGGTACTTTTAAACCAAGAGGAGCCAAGCCATTTTTAAGGTCTTTGCTAATACCAATTCTTGGGTGCTCGTTATATAATAAAGCTTTTAACTGATCTGTATTAAGCTGATCTATACGTTGGGCATTTGCCCAGCTGCAAATGAGGGTAAAAAGGAGTAATAAGCGGTATTTCATTGCTTTACAAAGGTTTTAAACAGCACCTGATTTCTGATATTCAAACGTAGCAGGTAGGTACCTGTCTTTAAAGCTGACACATTTAAGGTGGTATTGGGTGCAATAATACCCTTTTGTAACTCTTTTCCTAACCAAGAATACAGGGTATAGTCTGTAGGCTCTGGAAGGCCATCTAAAGTAATTTCAGATTTCGTAGGCGATGGATAAAGACTTACCTCTCTTAGCTTTTCAGCAGTGATAGAACTGATTGGGTTATTACGCACACTTATAATTTCAGCCCTTGGGTTTACTGCAGCATCTACCCAGCCACTAGGCGTTGCAGGAACAGATACAGTAATAGGATTTCCCGATGTAAAATTTACTTTTTGGGTAATGCTAGTTCTATCGGCAGCATAAAAGGTAACTTCTACGCTATCGGCAATAAATGAGTTATTGGCTACTGAACTAGAAACCCCAACATTTACCGCCGCACCACCATTAGGAATGGTACTAAAATCTCTAATGGAATAAATAGGATAACCTTCTCCATAATACCACCGCTGAAACCAAGCGGTAAGGTCTCTGCCTGCGGCTTGCTCCATTACGGTTTTAAACTGATTAAAGGTAGCGTAACCATACCTGAATCGGCTATCCGATAGGTAGTTTCTTATGCCTCGGAAAAAGGCTTCATCGCCCAAGTGTTTTCTGAGCATGTGCACCACCATGGAACCCTTGGTATAGGTTGTACGGAAATCATAAATTCTCCTATGATCAAGGGTATCAGTTACGAAAACACTACCTCCTGGTTCTGAAGTAATCAGTTGGTTCTGACGGAAGCGCCATTCTTGTGCTGCTTGGTCGCCATCAAGCAGTTCGTAGGTAAGTCCTTCCAACCACATCGCAAAGCCCTCGTTCAGCCACATATCCTGAAAACTGGCACAGGTGACTAAGTTTCCAAACCAAGAATGTCCCATTTCGTGGGCTATCAACTGCCTATCGAAATTATTCATTAAACTCATGGTTTGGTTTTCCATACCACCGCCAAAGCCAAATTGTGCGTGTCCGTATTTTTCCCTTTCAAAGGGATAAGGCACAAAAATAGAATCGAAGGCACGCATAATCCTGCTCGTAATTGGCGTTTGCGTTCTCGCTGCATTCTGACTTTCAGGATAAACAAAGTTTATACAAGGCACCTTTCTATTATTCTGAAGGAATAAGGTATCGGTATAGCTTACATAGTTAGTTACCGCTGTTCCAATTAAGTAGGTGGCAACAGGATATCTATGTTTCCAATGAAAAGTGGTATTAGATGCAGTGCTAGTTTCACTCACCAAAATTCCTGGACCCGCAGCCTTATTACCGATAGGCACAGTAAAATAGGCATCCATAGAATCTATTTTATCGTCAAGGGAAACCTTGCAAGGCATCCAATCACGGTTGCCATACGGAGGAGAGATAGTCCAGATTATGGGGGTATTGCCATGCCTATCGGAAGTAAATGAACCGAAGCCAGATGTTATAGGTAAACCTCTGTAAACGATACGTACACTATCGACACCTGAATGGTTGGCTAGTAGGTTAATGCGCAGCTTATTGCCTCTTCTAATTGGCGTAATTCGTTGACCACGATACTCTAAGGTATCAATAGTCATATTGGCATTTAAATCAAGAATTAGGGAATCGTTATTGGCTATTTTCTGAAACCGATACATAGTTTCGCCAAAAATTCTGGACGAAACAGGGTTTAACCTTAGTGAAAGTTTTAGGTAAGTGAGGTTATGATTAGGTTGTGCATAACCCACAGCACTCAATAACAAGAAGAAGGCAAGTAGTTTTTTCATTGGAAGAGGAATAGAAAAGGGTTGAAGGATTGTAGCTCCCCCTCTTACTCAAACCGTAAGTGCTTAACCGATTCCCCTGCATTGGCAATTTCTTTTAGGGAATCAATTCCTATTTGCAGGTGCTTTTCCACATAGTTTGCGGTAACAGCATTATCACTCTTGCTGGTTTTAACACCATCTGGCGTCATTGGCTGGTCAGATACCAATAATAACGCTCCATGAGGTATCTTATTTACAAAGCCTACTGTAAAAATGGTGGCTGTTTCCATATCAATACCCATTGCACGAATTCTGCGCAGGTATTCTTTAAACTCATCGTCGTGCTCCCAAACACGACGGTTGGTAGTATACACGGTACCTGTCCAATAATCTAACTCGTGCTTCTTAATCATTGACGATACCGCTCTTTGCAAGCGGAAACTAGGTAGCGCAGGAATTTCTGCAGGCAGGTAATCATTGCTGGTTCCTTCGCCTCTAATGGCTGCAATAGGAAGAATAAGATCGCCAATTTGGGTGTTCTTTTTCAAGCCCCCACACTTACCTAAGAATAAAGCTGCTTCAGGCTGTATGGCAGAAAGTAAATCCATAACCGTTGCCGCGTTGGCACTACCCATCCCAAAATTAATAATGGTGATGTTTTCTGCTGTGGCAGTTTGCATAGGCTTCCCGATGCCTCTCACTTCAACCCCAAACTTTGCAGCAAACATTTCTACATAGTTTATAAAATTGGTAAGCAATATATATTGGCCAAAATCTTCCAGAGGCACCCCTGTATAACGAGGTAACCAGTCTTTCACAATTTCTTCTTTCGTTTTCATACAGCAAAACTTGTTTTAAAGTAACAATATCTGGCAATTTAGAGTTTAAAGACTAATCAACCACCAAACTACTCACCCAAAATGCAAACAAGCATCCTAATTGGCTTATTCTTAATGGCATCTTCTTTATTTACTACACCTGAAGTACCTAACGAAACAGAGGCATTATCAGTACACTCATTCACAGTAAAAACGATTGATGGCAAGTCGGTTAAACTTAGAGAATATGCAGGTAAAAAAATCTTGATTGTAAATACTGCTAGCGAGTGTGGTTATACTCCACAGTACAAAGATTTACAGGAACTAGCTACTAAATATGCGGATAAGGTGGTTGTATTGGGCTTTCCAAGCAATAACTTCGGTGGACAAGAGCCTGGCTCAAATGCTGAAATCAAGAGCTTCTGCACCAAAAACTATGGTGTAACTTTCCCAATGTTCGATAAGGTAGAAGTAGTAGGCGATAAGGCTGCTCCATTATTCAAATACTTATCTAACAAAGCTCAAAACGGCGTAGTGAACGATGCCCCAAAGTGGAACTTCTGCAAGTACCTAATCGATGAAAATGGCAAGGTGATCAAGTTCTTCCCTAGTTCTGTAAAACCTACATCAAGCGAAATTACTTCCTTGTTATAATTCTAGAACCAAATAATTTTGAAGCGGTAGGCATAGCTTACCGCTTTTTTTATTTATGTTCACAGCTTTAAAATAACCTATTGAATACCCAATGGCAGAAGAGCAGTCCCAACATTACACTGGTTTAAAACGAACTATGGGTTTGTTTTCAGCCTTTACACTGGTAGTGAGCAGTATGATTGGGAGTGGGGTATTTAAAAAAGTAGCCCCTATGACTGCCGAACTAGGAAGCCCTTGGTGGGTAATTATGGCTTGGGTAGGTGCGGGCTTAGTAAGCTTGATAGGTGCCCTAACCAATGCGGAAGTAGCTGGACTTATTGCCGATCCGGGTGGGCAATACGCTTATTTTAAGAGAATGTATGGGAAGGCTTTTAGCTTTTCGTTCGGGTGGACCAGCTTTGCAGTAATTCAAACCGCCACAGCTGCAAGTGTGGCCTATGTATTTGCACAATCGCTCAATAGCTTAGTGCCATTGCCCCATTTATCTGCACAATTAGAGCAATACCAATTGCTTGATAACTTGGGTGTAAAACTGGTAGCTATCGGACTTATAACCCTACTTACCATTATCAATTACAGAGGGGTTGAAAACGGCGGCTTTGTCAGCAATCTGATAGCGAGCACGATGGTTATCGCCATTTTTTCCATTGTAATTATTGGTTTGGGAATGGATGGTGGCACTATGGACCATTTCTATAATGCTCCATCACCTACTGAAAGCTTAACGACTTCTGCTGTGTTTACCGTGTTTTTTGCAGCGATGATGCAGGCATTTTGGGCTTACGAAGGCTGGAATAACCTCGGTTTTATGGGTGGTGAAATCAAAAACCCAACTCGTAATATCCCGCTGGCATTAATATTAGGTGTTGGAGTAGTTATGGTGGTTTATACCATTATTAACTTTACTTATTTGTATGTTTTGAGTCCATCCGAACTAAAGATTATTGCTGCCGATAGCAATGCCATTGCAGGAATTGAAGTAATAAGAAAACTACTAGGAGCATCTGGCGTAATTATTGTAAGTGTTCTCATTTGTGTGGCTACGTTTGGTAGTACAAATGGGGTTTTACTTACTGCTAGCAGACTTTACTTTACAATGGCTAACGATCGTTTGTTCTTTAAACAAGCCAAAGTTGTACACCCAAAATTCAAAACACCATCTGCTAGTTTAGTGATTCAAGGTGTATGGTCCTCGTTATTAGTGCTTTCTGGTAGCTTTGATATGCTTACCGATATGTTGGTTTTTGCTGCCTTCTTGTATTATGGAGCAATGGCAGCTGGTGTATTTGTTCTAAGAAAAACAGAACCAAATTCTCCGCGACCAATTAAAGCTTTTGGCTACCCAGTTTTGCCTGCTTTATTCATTATGTTTTGTGTAGTATTGGTAGTAAGTAGTGTTATTGAACGTCCGCAAGAATCAGTTTACGGGCTATTGCTAATTGGTAGTGGGTTACCATTTTATTTGGCTTGGAGTAAGAACTCCAAGGCAGATAAGGTAGAGTCTTAAATTTCTAAATGATAGTTTATCGTAAGTTCTATCGATTAAACCGCAGTAGTTTTTTCTTAAAAATACTTCTATAGTCTGTATAATGGCTTTCTTGGAGAACGTTTAAAATAGACTTCCTTTTCTCTTGCATATCCATAATCATTTCGTATGTTTACGACATAATACAGCGTATGACTTTCTCCAAAACTGAAGCCTTTACTGAAAAACAACAAGCCTTTGCCCGTATGGCCAAAGCCTTGAGTCACCCTGCAAGAATTGCCATTGTTGAACACCTATTGAAAGTAGGCACCTGCATCAGTGGCGATATTGCTTTGGAACTGCCCCTTGCTCGTGCTACGGTAAGTCAGCATTTGCAGGAGTTAAAAGCAGCTGGACTTATCCAAGGCTCCATTGATGGACAAAAAGTATGTTACTGTATTAATAATGAAGGTTTTAATGAATTACTCGAGCATTTCACAGCCTTTAAAACATTAGCTTACCAATCACAAAATTGTATCTGTTAAACTCATTTAACTATGTCAAACTCAACATTTCCTCGTATGCACGTTTCGTTGTATGTAAGCAACATACAAAACACAGTGCTATTTTATTCTGCTTTCTTTAACCAAAAGGCAACCAAGGTAAAGCCTGGTTATGCCAAGTTTGTCTTGGAAAGTCCTTCGCTTATCATCTCATTTGTTGAAAACAAAGAGAAAATCAATAGTCAATTCGGACACCTTGGTTTCCAAGTTGATAGCGCCGAAGAACTGCAAAATAGACTTGCCGATGCTAAAAATGCAGGTCTGCAAATTGTAGAAGAAATGGGTGTTTCGTGCTGCTATGCCGTTCAAGATAAATTCTGGGTTATGGACCCTGATGGTTACCACTGGGAAGTATATCAATTTACCGAAGATGCGGAGTTTAACGACCCTCGCTACGCTAAAATTGAACTCAATGGAGGCTTAGTGCTTGAAGAAGTGGCTCTAGATAGTGCTCAGGCTAAAACACAAACCGAAACTAAAGTTAATGCCTGTACCCCTGGTGGTGGCTGCTGCTAATTTGAACATCTTATGATTTTCAAGAACTTACAGGCAAATATCGAACGTATCCAAAATCTGCCCTTCCAACCATCGGTTGGGCAGATTTCTGAAATAACCAAATTAGTTAACTGGTTAGTAACAAGTTACCAAACTGGCGAAACTCCTGCCTTAAACTTTATTTGTACCCACAATAGTAGGCGTTCACATATTGGTCAGTTCTGGGGTGCTGTAATTCCATACTGGTTAGGATTACCACCAATCCAATCCTATTCAGGTGGTACAGAAGTTACTGCTTGTCACCCGAATACGTTGAAAGCATTAGCAGATTTTGGTGTTGAAATAACTGCTCTATCTGAAGGTCCTAACCCCCACTATCAACTTAAGTTTGGAGATGATATTCCTACCATAGAAGCTTGGTCTAAACTGTATTCAGATTCGGCAAATCCTCAAAATAACTTTGCCGCCATCATGACCTGCACTTCAGCAGATGAGGGCTGTCCGTTTGTGGCAGGAGCAACCGCCCGCATTTCCCTACCCTTTACCGACCCTAAGCATGCCGATGGTACCCCTCAGCAAGATGAGGCTTACCTTCAAACCATACAAGAAATAGGGCAAGTAATGTTGTGTGTATTCAAACAAGTAAAAGTGCTTTTAGCGCAATAATTATGGCCAAACAACTATCCTTTTTAGACCGCTACCTTACTCTTTGGATTTTCCTTGCCATGGGTTTGGGTGCCTTAATTGGTATTCTATTGCCTGAAGCACCAAATGCTTTACAGTCAATCTCTTATGGCACTACTAATATACCACTTGCCATTGGCTTGGTACTGATGATGTACCCTCCCCTAGCCAAAGTAAAGTATAGCGAACTAGGACTCATACTCAAAAATCCGAAGTTATTAGCCCTTTCTTTAGTGCAGAACTGGATTATTGGTCCCCTGCTTATGTTAGGTTTAGCTGCTTTAATGCTACCAGATAAACCTGAGTACTTTACAGGTTTAATGCTCATAGGCATAGCCCGTTGTATAGCTATGGTGATTGTTTGGAACGATTTAGCCAACGGCGATAGGCAATATACCGCTGCCTTGGTTGCCTTTAACTCAGTTTTTCAAGTGCTTTTTTATAGTGTATATGCTTGGTTATTCGTGAATTGGCTTCCACAGCAATTTGGGCTAGCTAGTTTCGCTATTGATATATCTATTGTAGAAGTAGCACAAACTGTAGGAATTTATTTAGGTATCCCATTTTTCCTTGGCATTGGAACCCGCGCCATTCTTATCCCTGCCAAAGGCATTGAATGGTTTGATACTAAGTTCTTGCCTAAAATAAGTCCCATCACATTAGTAGCATTACTTTTCACTATTGTAGTAATGTTCAGTTTAAAAGGCGATGCCCTATTTAAACTCCCTACCGATGTGTTGCGCATTGCCCTACCCCTTACTGCCTACTTTGTAATTATGTTCTTTTCTGCCTTGTGGCTTGCTCGCAAAGCAGGAGCGGAACCTGCCAAGCAAACCTCATTGGCATTTACAGCAGCTGGCAATAACTTTGAATTAGGTATTGCAGTAGCTATTGCTGTTTTCGGTATCGATAGCGGACAAGCATTCGCTACCGTTGTAGGACCATTGATAGAGGTGCCTGTGCTTATTTTATTGGTACGGGCGGTGAAGAGGTAGGTTTGCGGGACAATTCGTTCCGACGTATTCATCAATACTACAATAATTTCACCCCTACGGGGTTTAATACAAATTCATACCCCATAAAAAAAGGAGGCTTTCGCCTCCTCTTACTATTTATAACTTACGCTTTACTTCGCGTTTTTCGAAGCTTTCTAGCGTATCTCCTTCTACAAGGTCGTTGAACTTATCGAGGCTTAGACCGCATTCGTAACCGAATTTCACTTCGCTTACATCGTCTTTAAAGCGTTTCAAGGCGCTAATTGTACCCGTGTACATGACAATACCATTACGTATTAACCTAATTGGGTTGTTACGCTTAATGTATCCTTCTTGTACCATACAACCAGCAACGTTGCCAGATTTACTAATCTTGAATACCTGTCTAATTTCCATAGTACCCACCACCACTTCTTCAAAAGTAGGAGCAAGCATACCTTCCATAGCGCTCTTGATATCGTTAATAGCATCGTAAATGATGGAGTATGAACGAATTTCAATTTCTTCCTGCTCGGCTATACGACGGGCATTTGGAGAAGGCCTTACTTGGAAACCTATGATAATAGCATCTGAGGCTGAAGCCAATAGTACGTCACTTTCGCTAATCTGACCAACTGCCTTATGCAGGATGTTGATTTGGATTTCAGGCGTACTTAACTTCTGGAACGAATCTGATAAGGCTTCAACCGAACCATCAACGTCACCTTTTAATATAATGTTCAGTTCCTTAAAGTTACCGATTGCCAAACGACGACCGATATCGTCAAGCGTTAAGTGCTTGCGGGTTCTGATACTTTGTTCACGTAAAATTTGCTCACGTTTAGTAGCTAGTTCACGGGCTTCACGCTCGTTTTC
>JAIYDB010000082.1 GCA_027487695.1 Cytophagaceae bacterium
AAACCTTGGGGGTTTAGCTCAGCTGGCTAGAGCGACTGCCTTGCACGCAGTAGGTCAACGGTTCGACTCCGTTAACCTCCACCAAAGAAAAAGCCAACTTCACGGTTGGCATTTTTTTGCATCTTATTTTGAAACCCAGTTTTCAAAAGGTTAGATGTTAGAGTACTTATATTTAAACTGGGGGTTTAGCTCAGCTGGCTAGAGCGACTGCCTTGCACGCAGTAGGTCAACGGTTCGACTCCGTTAACCTCCACTAAGAATACCAACTCAAAAGGTTGGTATTTTTTTATGCCCAGAAATTAACGCTATTTCAGAATCCACCTCAAATCCAATACTTTACTGTTCAGATATTTCCCTGATCAACTTAATCAAAGCTGGGCGCTCTTGCCAAAGTAAGTTATGTCGCCTGCCAGGAAAAAAGAACAACTTAGGCTTTAAACGCAATAACTGGCTTTCGCTGTAAAAAGCATTTTGAACGTAAACTAGTCCGTCTTCAGCACCGTGAAGAATATAGACCTTAGTATCAATTTTATCCCAAGCATTCAAACCATCCAAAATTTGGGTATGCGCTAATTTCTCTCTACTGGCAATGCGGATGGCAGATGGCACTATCCAACGGCTGTACCAGTGCGTGGTTAAATAGGTCGCCTGATAAGTCTTTTCAAACTTAGGCAAGGTAGAGGCCGATACTAGCATTAATCCCGAAAGCCTATTCCCCATAAGCATCGCCACCTTAGCGGCTAAAGTTCCCCCATAAGAACTACCCACCAGATAAACCTGCTTACCTGCAAATTTGGTTTGTATCCATTCGACGACAGGCAAGGCTTGCACATCCAATGAATAGGGATAGTTCCCATAATCAGAATACCCATACCCTACCCTATCGCAAGCAGCCACATAACAATGGTTTACCAGACTAGTATCGGTAAAAAATACATCCCAAATATTCATTGAAGCAGGCGAACCGTGCAAGAGCACCACCACTTTATTACGGGTGCTATCGCCAAAGGCAATGGTTCTAATAGCGGTACCATTACTGGCAGTAAAACTCCCAATGGTAGGCTGATGCTGCTCCCCTTTGTAATGCTTTACAATTTGCCTATTACTACGGCGCAACTTCCCAATCTGAAAATTGGGAATACAACTACTTAAACAAAGGGCAATAAAACAGAGGGTAACCAGCTTTCGGGGAAACATTGCCCCAAAGTAA
This sequence comes from Cytophagaceae bacterium, assembly GCA_027487695.1. Taxonomy (GTDB): domain Bacteria; phylum Bacteroidota; class Bacteroidia; order Cytophagales; family Flexibacteraceae; genus JAIYDB01. The sequence goes on from JAIYDB010000082.1 coordinate 1,211, forward strand.
GAGAAAGCAAGGGAATTAGGAAAGCAGGTTTTAGTGAATCTTCCTTAATTCATTGATGGCTTTTGAGGTATTTACCAAATTAATTCCTGTAGCAATGCTATTGGTTAAATTAAAAGAAATTACCCCTAACGCGATATAACCTAGCTGCCCCCAACTATCGCCTGTGGAAGATACTAATGCAGCAGTACCAATTACACTTACAAAAGATAATCCTATGGCAACATAGCTAACCGTTTGCGCTCTATCTAAATGCTTTTCAGCAGCTAATAAATGTTCAAGATTAAGATCAGTATAACTACTGTTTTTAAATAGCGTATCAACATACTTACTATCAATAAACTTGGACAGCTTTCTATGAGCAGGCATACGGGTAAAAGCGCCTTGAAAGGTAGTTAATAGTCCGCCACTCAAATAAACTGGCGTTAATACCAACCCCGAAATTGATAAACCCTTACCTACCCTTAATCGGTTAACAACTTGGTTAATAACCTTTAAATCTGAATTTGTAAGCACAATGGGCTTATTTGCCAGCCCAGCGGAAGTCTTTAACCATTCCGCATTACTTTTCACATCAGTAATAGACGCGACTGTAATTTCTTGAGCTGAAGCTATGCTCCAACCAAATACAAACAAGAAACAAAAGATCAGGTTTTTCATAGTTCTAATGGATTTTTCTTAATTCACGAAGTGCTTTATTCATGAGTACCAGGTTAATCCCTGAAGCTGTGATATTTGTTAAACCTATAGTTGCTCCACCATAGGCTAAATATTTATTCTTGTCATTTCCCTCATAGTTTTGAGCAATTTGAGAGGTAGCAAATACAATTAAAAAATTAAGTCCTATTGAAATATAACTTACCTTTTGTCCCGTTTTCAAATACCTTTTCGCCTTCATTAAATGCTGAAGATTAAGGTCCTCATATCCTACTTTATCAGAAGAAACATAGTTATATTTTCTTTTAATAAATCTGGAAAGCTTTATTTGCGCAGGCATCCGGGTAAAAGCCCCCTGAAACGTTGTTAATAAAGGTCCCACATAAAAGGGTGTTAACAAGAAACCAGATATTGTCATCGCTCTTCCCTTTATCAATTTATCAGCCACGTCGTTTACAACCTTAAAATCTGCCTCGGTTAAAGGGATAGATAAAGAATCTACTTCATAGCCTTCGTGTAACCACTGTGCATTACTCTTTTGCTCGGTTAAGTACGCAACCGTAATTTCTTGAGCTGAAACAGAGCAACTAAACAAACCAATAATTAAGCTTAATAGTACATTTTTCATATATCGGATGTTTTTATTGAATTTGGCTTAATGCTCGTTTTGCTTTATTTAACCTAGGTAGATTTACCGCCGTAGTTATCGCAAATATCAATGGAGGGATGATTATTATACCTGCCTCTTGACTAGAAGGACCAAATCCCCCGTTATTACTTTTCAGTTGTGAGATTAGAATTGCACCCGCAAGTTGGAAAACTATTCCAACATTGCTGTTTACTCTTGCCTTATCCAAGTTTCGTTTTGCTTCAAGTAAGTGCTTTAAATTTTTAAGTGAATATTGCCTTGAAGCTAAAACTTCATTGGTGTATTTCATTTTAATAAATCTGTTCAATCTGTAGCTTGCGGGTATTCTGCCAAACAAACCAACTGTGGAATTTAACGGAATATTAACTAAAGGAATTAAGGTGGTAAACAAACCTACTTTTGAAATTACTACACCTGTTTTTAGATGGTCTATAATCTTACTTATTTCTTCCTTTTCGTGGTTGCTTAGCGGATACTTTGAGGTATCTGATAGATAACTGCCACTTAACCATTCCGCATTACTTTTCACCTCTGTAATAGAAGCCATTGTAATTTCTTGGGCAGAAACAATGCTCCAACCAAAAACAAACAAGAAACAAAAGATCAGGTTTTTCATAGTTCTAATGGATTTTTCTTAGTGATTTGCCCGCCTTATATAATCTGTATAAATTAAATCCAACAGCAACTGTGTTTATAGTAGCAGGTATGTACATGATACCTAATAATTGAGCAGACATCAAGAAACCTTCATCACTTAGGTTTGAAATTACGAATACTCCAACTATCTGTAAACCAACAGATAAAATGCTGTTTATTTGCGCTAATTCAAGCTGACGTTTAGCTTCTAATAAGTGTCGAAAATTTTCCGCTGAGAATTTACTAGAATCCAAATATCCGTTAGGGCTCTTCAAATCAATAAATTTCGTCAATCGTCTTCCAGCAGGTATTCTTCCAAATAGCCCAGCTGAAAGTGAAATCGGAACATTTACATAAGGAATAATAAGGGTGGATATCCCAACGATAGAGAGGGTTTTTCCCAACTCTATATCAGATAAAGTTCTGTCAATAATAGATTTATCATAGTTGGATAATCCATTTTTGATATTGGCTAGATTAGAACTTGACTTCAACCACTCAGCATTACTTTTCACCTCAGTAATAGAAGCCATTGTAAGTTCTTGGGCAGAGGCTGTGCCACTATAAACTAATACCATCAGAAGTACCAAGACTATATTTTTCATGAGATCTGCTCTAGGTTTAAGTCAAAACTGGAATAAGCACCAGCAATAAATAGTGCAATTACAAAGAAACCAAATTTTCTTTGAAAAATGTAATAAATAACGGAATAGTACAATTTTAATAACTGTTTTACAGTACTATAACCAATATTATAGCCATATAAATATTTTATAGGGCTTGGATACTATAACTTTATAAACTACGTTTGTATCGGTATAGTGCAATTATTACTTTAAGACTCACTCATAAATTTGCGGCAGAAACACTGTATAAGATTACAATAATTAGTTAGGTTATTGAATTTAACTTGAGTAAAAAAAGCACCGAGTTTCGGTGCTTTTTTGAGGTTAGGCTTTGCTCTTCAATTGTCGAACGACTTACTAAGGCATTAGCATACAAACGAGGTAGACTTTAAACTGCTCCCAAATATTATGTTTAACCTAACTACTTTATATATCTTTGGGAATGGCAAATAGAGTCAGTAACATAGAAATATTTGAAGGCTGGGAGTTGGAAGTTCCAAGTCTTGGAAAGGTACGGCTAGGCCTTCATTTGTTAAGACTTGGAAACAGTGGAATGATTTATATTAACCAAAATTTTATTCAAGAAAAAATGGAAATTATTTATTCAATTACCAAATCAGTATTTTTAACTTTACTACTTCTTATTTTAATAAGTTCTAAATCAAATGGTCAATCTAAAGTTACAAGACATTTTCTGCTTAGTGAAAAGAGCGATTTGAGCAAAAAAACTAATGATTCAATTATTATTAATAAAGTGAAAATATTATTTCTTTCACAAACAGCTATGACAGATGTTGTTTATCTTAAAGATGATTTCTTGAATTCGTTATTTAAAGAAAAACCGCCATTTAGATTAATAGAACTTAAAGGTGGGGACTTACCTGTAAATATGACGGCTTATCGAGTTAAGTTTGATTCTTGCACGATACGAAAAAATAAAATTAATTTCTCTCAGTTTCATTCTGACATAGAGTTTTATACATATATTGACATTTGCTATTTTGATGATTTTACAATTGTTGTTGATGATAATCTAAGAGTATTTAGAATATCTGGTTTTTCCCATAATGACATTAGCTATTTAATAGAATATCAAGACGTGAAATTGTTTAAGTCAAAATTTTTAAGAATTAGTGATTCTATAGTTATTCCTGTTTCTGGAAAGTGCCATAATCAAAAATATTAGGTCTTTTATTTCAAATACTTCAAAGTCTAACTGAGGCAAAAGGACAGTACTAGGGAGTTATTGCCTCCCCCCAACAAAAAAAGCACCCTTCGGGTGCTTCTCTGAGGTTTCGAGCGGATTCGAACCGCTGTAGGAGCTTTTGCAGAGCTCAGCCTAGCCACTCGGCCACGAAACCTAGTATTCCCAATGCCGCTTGTGGCTTTATCGGGATGCAAAGATAGGCATAAGATTATACCAAGCAAAACTTATTTCACCTTTTCAAAAACTTCTTGCTGCAATTTACCGCCTACAAATACTTTAGCGGGCTTAAAGGTCCCAAAGTTGTAAGGGATTGCCGCAAGCGTTTGTCCAGGTTCTAAGGTTTTAAAGTTGGCTCTAAAGCCTGGGGCTATTGCTCCTACTTCGTTTTCTAAACCTAATGCGTATGCTGCATTAACCGTGGTGGCATTTACCACTACTTCTACTGGGAGCTTCATTTGGGTGCAAGCAATGCTCGCCAATAAATTCATATTCCCAGACGGACAACTACCAGGGTTAAAATCACTCGCTAAAGCAAATGCCATATCGCGCTCAATCAATTGCCAAGCGGGTCCATAAGGTATGCCAAGGAAAAAGCTGGTGCCTGGCAAAAATACTGGCATTACATTACTCAAACGTAGGTTTTCAATCTCATCGTCGTTCAAATGCTCCAAATGGTCTGCCGAAAGGGCCTTGGTATCAATGGCCACATCCACCCCACCTGTATGTCCTAATTCATTGGCGTGAATGCGTGGTTGCATCCCGTGCGCCTTACCTGCCATTAGGACTTGCATAGCCTCTGAAGGTGTAAAGAACCCCCTATCGCAGAATACATCGCAGTAATCGGCAAGTCCTTCAGCCGCTATTTGAGGTATCATTTCCTCGCAAACCAAGCGCATATAATCGGCCTTATTGGTTTCCTTTGGTACTGCGTGGGCACCCATAAAGGTGGCCTTAATAGGTATTTCAGGAAAGTTGTTTTTTAGCCTTCTGATTACCCTTAATATCTTCAATTCTGCTTCCGTGGTAAGGCCATAGCCTGACTTCATTTCAAAAGCACCGGTTCCAAAGCCCACCAACATAGCCATACGTTTTACAGCTAGTTCATATAACTCATCTTCAGAGGCTGCTTGTAATTTCTTAGCACTGTTCAAGATACCACCACCTTCGGCAGCAATTTGTTCGTAGCCTTTACCTTGTAAACGCCACTGAAACTCTTCTTCCCTACTACCCGCAAATACCAAGTGCGTATGGCAATCTACCCACGTAGGCATTAGTAATGCACCTTGCAAATCAACCACCTCTTCACCTTCCCAAGCGGGTAAATTATCCATTGATCCCATCGATTCTATTTTGCCATCAATTACTCGAAGCCAAGCATTTTTAAGCTGAGGTATTTCTAATAGTTTTTGACCTTTAACTTTTTCTGGGGTGCCCGGGTGCGCTTGAACTATAGTTCCGATGTGGGTAAATAACATAGGTATTGGTGGTATTGGGTAATAGGTGTAATTGGATAGGCTCTCAATAAAAACAGCCACTAATGTGGCTGCTAATTAAGATATTTTAAAGCGGTTATTGCGCTATTTGCTTTTCTAGGGTAAATAAATCTTGTAGTAGGCCAATCATTTCTTCGGCTTCACCACGCTTGCAGGCTGCCTTTAATGGCAATACGTGCATTTTTAAGACCTTCTGCATCATTGACTTGGTAATCTTGTCGACCAATTCAGTCTGATTTTCGTCCAAGTTTTTGATATAGCGGGCTATTTCTTCTTGTCTTATTTGCTCAAGAGCAGTTTTCACTTGGTTAATCACAGGAGTAACCATCATTTCTTTGCTCCAATCGGCAAATTCGATAAGGGCTTCTTCTACAATACTTTCAACTTGAGGTATGCTCGCCAAACGGGCTTGCTGTGCTTCAGTAGCCTTGTTATTGATAACATCTACATTAAATAGAAGGGCTCCTGGCACTTTCTCACAAGCAGGATCTATACTTCTTGGTACTGAAAGGTCAATCAATAACTTGAAACGCCATTCGCCATTGTTATTTAAACCTTCAGGCGTAATCATTGGCGTTGGTGCTGCCACCGAACTTACAATTACATCAGCATCTTGAATAGCTTCTGCCAAGTTTTCAAATGGAATCACCTTGAAACCAGTTTCAGCAGCCATTTCTTCAGCCTTAGCCAAGGTACGGTTACAAATACTGATATGTTCTAGCTTAGAATTTCCTTTCAGGTTACGGCAAACATCGGCTCCAATTTCTCCTAAGCCAAGCACCAAAACTTTTGGATTAACTACCTGAACGGCAAGTTCTTCCATCAATTCAACTGCCGCATAACTTACAGAAGCTGCACCATCGCGGAAGGCAGTTTCGGTAGTTACTCTTTTATTGGCGAAGAAAATGGTGTGTAGCAAACGGTGCATAAACGGACCAATTGAGTGCATATCTGCTCCCCATTGGTAAGCGTGCTTTACTTGGTTTATGATTTGCATATCGCCAGTTACCTGACTCTCTAAACCAATAGCTACTCTAAATAAGTGTTTTGCAGCTAGTTCTGCATCGTTTATAACTTCAAAGTACCCTCTAAAGGTTACTACATCTGAAATGCCTTTTTTGAAGGCTAATAAATTTAAGATGGTAACAGTACAATTTTCGGCACTTTGGTAGTAAATTTCTGTGCGGTTACAAGTACTCAAAATAAAGAGGTCGGTTACTTCAACCATCTCCTTAATTTGGAACAATAGTTCTTTTGTTTCCGCTTCGTTTAAAGCCGCCTGTTCCCTAATGGCAACTGGTG
>JAIYDB010000033.1 GCA_027487695.1 Cytophagaceae bacterium
AACCTTATAGAAGTAGCTATTAAGCGTCCCATCTTTTAGTTTAAAGAAAGTTGGGTAATTATCATCTAAATCATCCCCACAGGTATCACACGATTGCAGACCTGCAATGAGTACAGGCCCCATAGTTAAAACCAACAAAATACTGAGAAGCTTCTTCATGGTGTTAATTTTAAATAAAGTTAAAACTTATTCTTACTTTTTGCAAAAGTTAGTGAGTATTTTTAATTAAGCCACTTTATCTATGTACTAAGCAAAATTGGTGGAAAACTTACGCTTTCTTTGTTTTGTAGAAGTATTTCTGCTTTTTTGAATACTGATTATCCAATACTTGAATGACTACTTTCCTTTCCATATTTCAATCGCAAGTTCAAATAAATCCAAATGCTAAGGCTTTGGTATACAAAGATTTGTGTGTTGATTATGCTCGACTTTATCAGCTTGTAAAGCAAACAGCAAGTATGCTTAAACAAGAGTATGATAATGGCGATTTTATTGGAATCAGTGCCAAAAGAGGACCCCTTTCCATATTGGGAGTATTGTCTATTTTAGCTAGGGGTAAGGCATATCTGCCTTTAGATGCCAAATGGCCACTATCTAGGCTTGAGGAAATCATTAGAAATGCTGGAATTACTACTGTTGTATGTTCTGAAGCAGAAAACGAGTTTTTTCAGAAGTTGGGTTTAGGAACTGTAAATCCATCTTTGGAGTTAGGCTCTGATAATGAAGATGTTGAAATAGGTATTGGCAATTTAACTTATGTATTGCATACCAGTGGCTCAACAGGTAAGCCGAAGGGAGTAGTAATGGGAACCAATGCCCTTACTAACCTTATTCAGTGGCAAGCAACTGATTCCGCCGCCAAAGTGGGGACGTATACTTTACAGTTTTCTCCACTGACATTTGATGTTTCGTTTCAAGAGATATTTGCTACGCTCACTACTGGTGGTACTTTGGTACTTGCAGATGAAGAGATTCTGCACGACCCTCAAACTTTATTACAATTATTAATTGAGCAAAAAGTAAATCGATTGTTTTTGCCATTTGTTGCCTTGCAGTTATTAGCAGAATCGGCTTTAGCGTTTCAGGCAATACCAACAGATTTAGAAGAAATAATCACCGCAGGTGAGCAATTAAAGATTACAGATTCTTTAGTCCGTTTCTTTGAGCAATTGCCTCATTGTAAATTAGTTAATCAGTATGGTCCTACCGAGGCGCACGTAGTAAGTGCTCTAACTTTAACAGGTAAACCATCGGAATGGCCAGCATTGCCAAGCATAGGAAAGGCTATTGCAGGTGTTAATTTATATTGTGTTGATAGTGAAGGAAATGTAGTTAAGCCGGGCGAACAAGGTGAATTACATATCACAGGTTTGGCGTTGGCCGAAGAATACTTGAATAGCGAAAGCTTAACTTCTGAAAAATTTAACCAATTACAATTACCTAACGGTGAAGTAGTTAGAGCATATAGGACAGGCGATATCGCTTATCATGATTCGGATGGCAATATCCAATTCCTTGGTCGTGCCGATGATCAAGTGAAAATTGCTGGCTACCGCATTGAGCCTGCTGAAATAGAGGTCTATTTAGCAAAGATTGAAGGTGTTAAAGAAGTGGCTGTAGTCCCTTTCCAACAGGCAGATCAGCTACAATTGGCGGCATTTTATACTGGCGCAGCACTTGATAGTCAAATAATTAAGGATGAATTGGGCAAGCATTTACCTTATTATATGGTACCTGCCTATATTTTTCATAAGGCAGAATTGGCCAAAACCAGTAGCGGAAAAATTGATCGAAAGTCATTAAGTGAATGGGCAACAGCGCAATTCTTAAATTTGAATACATCGAAAATAAAGGCAGAAAATCTTTCACAGAAAGTGGCTCAAGCTTTTGAGACGATATTAAACCGTGCTGATTTACCTGCTGATTCACATTTCTTTGATTGGGGAGGTAGCAGTTTGTTGGCGATGCGATTGGTCGCACTTTTGAAGGCTGAATATGACATTCAACTTTCAGTAATGAAGTTATACCAATATCCTAAATTGAATGCGTTGATAGCATATTTGGAAGGTAATTCAGTAGAGAATAAACCTAAGAATAAAGCCAAAGTATTAACCCTAAATTCAGATTCTGAAGTGGCAATTATTGCCATGGCTGGCAGGTTCCCAGGGGCTGATACATTGGAAGGCTTTTGGGATATTCTGAGCCAGAATAAAGAAACTACGACTTTCTGGAAGAAGGAAGAACTAGATGCGCACCTAGATATAGCCTTAATCCAGAATGCAGATTATGTTCCAGCAAGGGGTATTGTTAACAGTGCCAAACACTTTGATGCTGCTTTCTTTGGTTTGAATCCTGCGGTAGCTGAACTGATGGATCCTCAGCAAAGGGTATTTTTGGAAATATGCTATGAGGCGTTGGAGCAAGCAGGTCATCTGCCTCACAATTACGATGGCACTGTTGGCGTGTATGCAGGTTGTGGCAATAATACTTATTACCAGCATAACGTACTTTCAAATGCCGATTTAGTAGAGCGTTTGGGCGAGTTCCAAGTAATGACCTTAAACGAGAAAGACTATGTGGCTACCCGCGTTTCTTATGTACTGAATTTGAATGGTCCAGGGGTAAGTGTGCATTCGGGTTGTTCCACTTCAGCTTTGGCAATAGCCCAGGCTGTTGATGCTATTAGAAATGGGAGATGCGAGGTGGCTTTAGCGGGTGGTGTGGCCATTACCTCGCCTATGGAAAGCGGACACTTATACCAAGAAGGGGCCATTTACAGTATTGATGGTCATTGTAAGCCTTTTAGTGCCGATGCTACTGGAACTGTATTTTCAGATGGGGCAGGGGTACTATTATTGAAAAGTAAGTCGGCAGCCATTGCGGATGGTGATACTATTTTAGCGGTAATCAAAGGCGTTGGCACCAGCAACGATGGCAATAATAAAGCTGGGTTTACTGCACCAAGCTCAGAAGGACAAGCAGCAGCTATAACCAATGCATTGACTGATGCAGGGGTTAAGCCTGAGCAACTTTCATATATTGAAGCACATGGAACTGCCACCCCAATTGGCGACCCAGTTGAAATTGAAGGACTTAAGCTAGCCTTTGGCGAAAGTTCTAGTTCTCAATTCTGTGGCATAGGTTCTGTAAAAAGTAATTTCGGTCACCTTACTGCAGCGGCTGGGGTGGCAGGTATTATGAAAACTGTGCTGGCGTTGCAGCATAAGCATATTCCTGAATCGCTTCATGTAGGTCAGGTAAATCCGCTATTAGCTCTTGAAGATTCACCATTTTATGTGGTTGGTAAAAACCAAGTTTGGCAATCGGAAACTAAGCGATTGGCAGGGGTTAGTTCTTTCGGTGTTGGTGGTACGAATGTGCACGTAATTCTGGAAGAGGCGCAGCCTATAACAAGCCAAGATGTGGTTTCTGAAAATCCGTCTTACTTATTGCCGTTTTCTGCAAAATC
>JAIYDB010000109.1 GCA_027487695.1 Cytophagaceae bacterium
GAAAATAATAGATATATATTTGAATTAACTGCCAGACCAAGAACAACACCAGCAGAAGGTATAGCTCATAGCGCAGCAGGCGATTTTACTAACGATGCAGATTATTTCAATTTACCATCGTCAGGAAATATTGATGCGGTGCCTATTGTAAGTGTTATAGACGCTAATACAGTTCAAATACCAACTTATCCTCAATTTGAAATAACTGAATACAGGTGGTATAGAGATGGTGTTTTCTATACCTCTACAAATAATCCTCTTTTCGATATTACTGAGCCAGGTTCTTATACGGTTCAATTGGTATTGGCTTCAGGTTGTGTATCAATGCCAAGTGGTTCAATTACCTTTGTTACTGATGTAGCTGGTAGAATAGTGAAAGACTGCCAAGTTTATCCGTCACCAGCGAATAGCTTTATCAACGTAGATGGTATTGATTTCCGTGATGGAGATTTGATTAACATTGTTTCTATTGATGGTAAGCAAGTGCTTAGCAGAACTATGAAATTAGGCGAAACCAATGTTACTATTAATGTAGAAGGCATTAATAAAGGTATTTACTTCCTTTCAATCCACAGGGGTAGTATTCCTTACGCTTACAAGCGTTTCTTGAAGAACTAAAAGCAATTATTTTAAAAATATACCGTTTGCCTAATGTAACTCATTAGGCATTTCTTTTTTCTATGAATATTTCAGCAAGTATAGATAAGTTGGTCGCTTCTGCTGTCGCGGTTTATAAACGCTTTCCGTTGGTGTTAGTGTTTTCGACAATCATTTTTTACTTTGTCCTAAGTTTAATTTATAAATGGTCATTTGATTTTTTAAGCGGACATAGAAAGTTTGCTATTTTTTGGGGACTTGTTTTAGCGTTACCTCTTTATGTTAATTTACAATTCATAAAAGAGTGGGCTATACCGAAATGGTTGTGGTGGGTAAGTTTAGTTTTGTTGGTTGTGATACCTGTGAATTCTATATACCTTCTTTGGAATGAAATAAGGGATGAAACCGAAGTTTATATACAGTTAGCAACCTTCATTTTTGTTCACGGATGGGTAGCAGTTACGGCTTATCTTAAGTTTAAAACCGAGAAGGAATTTTGGCAATACAATAGCTTGTTACTCCTCAATTTTATAAATAGTAGTTTTTATATTGCGGTAATTTCTATAGGAATTTCAGCAGGTTTTACCTTAATCAGTATTTTATTTAAAGTATACCATTACAATGAAAATGTAGTAGCTATTGCCTTTATCGTTAGCTTTTTACATCCACTTTTGTTTTTAGCGTGGATGCCAAAGAAAGATAGCTGGCTTAGGAGGATTACAAGTTTTGATCTACCCAAGTTCTTTAAAACGCTGATAGTTTTTATCCTAATACCACTCTCTATTGGGTATTTACTCATTTTGTATTTGTATATAGCCAATGCCCTTGCTTTAGGCGTACTTCCTAAAGGCACCATTGGATGGACTGTGCTTACATTTACCGTAGCCTCAGTTTTTGCGTTGGTTTTGGTTTACCCATACAGGAAGAATGAAGACCAAAAACTGGTGTATTGGTTTAGCAGATTGTTACCATTTGCACTAAGTCCGTTGGTAGTTTTATTGTGGGTTGCTATTTTAATGCGTGTAGACGATTATGGCTTTACGCCTTCTAGGGCGCTCCTTACCTTGTTAGCTATTTGGCTAACCCTAATTAATGTTTATTTATATACTGGCAAAAAATGGGGACTTATGCCTTTAGCAAGTGCTCTTACTCTATTATGCGTTGTTGCTATTGGTTGGCCTGTAAATGTGAAGACTTTAAGTATTTGGAGCCAGCAATCTATTCAACGTAATGTGTTGCAGGCCAATAATATTGCAGAGGGAGATAGCGTTTCAAATGAACGTTTTAATGAACTCAAAGAATCTGATAGACTTAAGCTGAACGGCACTGACTTATTCTTAGATAAATGGAATGAGTCTTTAATTCGTTTAAGTGACAATATTGAATTAAATAATGAATTTTTTTATGGAGAAGCTAAACCAGTTACTGACCTAAGTTTTATTTTCCATAGTCCAAGAAAAAAGGTTTTTGAGTTTTCAATTTATCTTAATGATATCGACGATTCTGAAATAAATGATATTATAATTGATGACCTTAAGATTTCTGAAATTTCTATAAAAAATGATAGTTTAAGCATTAGCACGATTGACCAAAAAGTATTTATAAGTTTAGCCGTTGCAATTTCTAAAGTCAAAGCATTGGAAAAACTGCCGCTTGATACCAATGGCTATAAAGTTAAACTAAATTTTCCACCTTTAAAATCAAAAATTGGTGGGTATGATTTTTACTTTTTTATTGAAGATTTTTGGTTTACACAAAAAGCAGGAAGTAAGGTAATTGAAGATGTAAGGCTGAATGCTAAAATCTATTTCGTCAAATAAAAAACAAAACACCCTGAAAATCAGGGTGTTTTGTTGCAGTTTACATTCGACTCAATGAATAAATCATTTTTCTTGTGTGGCACAATGGTAGGTGCCAGCTTTTATATTTCCTGTGGTGGGTAGGGTAGGGCTTACGTAGGGTATTCCTAGTCCTAAACCTCTTACTATCAATAAAATAGAGATGCTTATCTGGAAAAAGGCGGCTACTTTATTGCCACTTAACATTTTCCTAAGCATGGGTATAGTCTGCATTCCAAAGCCAAAAATGCCGAGTAGGGGAATAGTACCTATCCCAAAACTGAACATCAGTAGCATTCCACCTCCTATACTGCCCGTTCCTAAGGCAACCATAAAGGCACTGTATAGTAAACCGCAAGGCAAAAAGCCGTTCGCTAATCCTAATACATAATATTTACCAAGGCTAGGAGTAGGCCAAAGAGTTAAGGCTTGGTTCCTGAGATTGGCTACTTGCATGGTAAGCCAATTTGGTTTCCCAAAAAACTGACCTAGCTCAACTGTAAAAACCAATGAAGCAAGCATTAGAATACCTACCAGAATACTAAAGTATTGCTGATCAATGGCGTAACTAAGTACACCACCACCTGCACCTGCTATAATGCCGAACAGGGTATAGGTAGTAACTTTTCCTAACTGTTGGGCTGTGAACCAATTAGCCTTTTGGTTTGCTTTCATCGCAAAAACCAATGGCCCACACATTCCCAAACAGTGCAACGAACCTCCAGCACCTAAGGCAGTACCAATAAGTATAATTTCTAAAGGGTTCATTGCAGTTAAGGTTAATTCAATTAAAGGGTAATGGTGCCTTCTTTATAGCAAGGCTTGCCGTTTTCGTCCCAAAACAATCTGATTTTGTAAAAGCCAGATGGTCTGTTTTTTATTTGGATGGTTTGGGTTCCTACTGCAGCTACATTAAAGGCAAGGGTATCGTCGTACTTAGCGTTACTTGGTCGGTATAATAAGAGCTTACCATTAGCAATTGCATTGCCTGATGGATTGGCAATCACCACACTCCCATTTGAGGTTAAGAAAGAAAGACCGCTTCTCCTGCCGTTTTCAATTTCATTGATACGAGCTTGGTAGGCAATTTCTTCCTTGTAATAATCTTTTTGAACCAGAAAAATATCTGGTTGCCTAATGGCTATGGTTACCATTGTGGCCATTAGCACGGCAAATGAGCCATATACTAAAGCAATTTTATTTCCCCAATTCATTTTATCTATTAGTTAGATGGTCCTATAAAGTTTGTTTTTACGGCATCTACTTCGTTGCCGTCTTCATCGGTAAATACAACTTTAATGGTGTTTTTCATGCCCTCTAAGTTTTCAGGCTTAATATCAATGAAGGCAATGATATCGGCAGGTTCCCCTGGAATAGCTTTAATAAAGTTGTTACCTACTAAGCGTATTCTGCCAGGTTCACCAACTAAAGTGGCCTTTAAGTTCATTGGCTTAGTGGTTTTGTTCACCACTTGGAAGTTGTATAGGTTACTGATATAACCCCCAGCAGCTTCTTGGTATCGCTGACCAGGAACCCGTAATACTGTAATTTCTGCTAAACCTCTACTAGCAATTAATACACCTTCTCCAGCCATAAGTAATAATAGAATTACGGTATAGGCTTTAGAACGGGCATTAAATTTCCAAGGTTGTTTCTTTTCAATACCATTATGACTATCGAAACGGATAAGACCTTTAGGCTTATCAATTTTGAACATTACATCGTCGCAAGCATCAATACAAGCAGTGCAACCCACACATTCAAGTTGAGTTCCATTTCTGATATCAATCCCAGTTGGGCAAACCTGAACGCAAAGCTTGCAATCTATACAATCGCCAAAGGAGCCAACAGGTGCTGCTTTTTGTTCTTTCAAGTGAGCGCGTTTTTCACCACGAACCCAATCATAAATTACGGTGATGGTATCTTTTACATACAATACACCTTGTAACCTACCATAAGGGCAAATTGTGGTACAGGCTTGCTCTCTTAACTTGGCAAAAATCAGGTAGAACACTGCTGTGAAAGCCACCAACCCAATAAAGCCAGATAGATTTTCTGAAGGTGGACTAGTAACGAATTTAATTACTTGTTCATAGCCAACTAAATAAGCCATAGCCCAATGCCCAATGATTGCCGAAAAGAGGATGAAAATCCCATGCTTTAGGGCTTTCTTACTTATTTTATTTGCATCCCAAGGGGCAGCTTCTAGCTTCTTTTGTTGGTTAGCATCGCCTTCAATCCAATATTCTATTCGGCGGAAGTAGCCTTCCATAAATACTGTTTGAGGGCAGGCAAAACCACAAAATAATCTTCCGTAGGTAACTGTAAATAAGGCAATAAATACGAAGAAGATGATTACTCCTATTACAACAAGGTGAAAATCTTGTGGATAAAAGGGCTGTGCGAAGAACACAAATTCACGTTCGAAAATATTGAACTTGAAAAGAGGTTGTCCGCCTATTTTTACAAATGGTAAAATAAGAAATACAGCTACCCAAAATGTGTAGAGTATTTGCCTAAAGTTGGTGAACCATCCCTTAGGCTGTTTTGGAAACAACCAGATTCTTTTACCGTTAGCATCTACCGTTGAAATGGCATCGCGGTAGGCGTCGTGGTCTTCTAACAGGGTATTTTCTTGTAATGTTGCCAATTGATTTAAGCCTCCTGGCTATTGGGAATGTGAGTTAATGAAAGTTATAAAAGGGATACCAAATCCCTTTTATAACTTGTTTTGTGGCTGTTGTGGTAAGCTAGCCTGTTTATCGGTTTCGGTTCCTGATGCAGAATCCTTTTTATCTGACTGCACTAAATCGCCTTGTGGTGCTTTAGGATTGGCAGGATTAGTACCTTGAAGACTAAGTACATAACTAGCAACCTGTTGAATTTCTAAAGGAGTAAGCTTAGTGTTCCAAGCAATCATTCCTTTAGCTGGAACCCCATCTTTCACTATTTTGAATACTTTCTTGATATCTGCACCGTGTAACCAGTATTGGTCGGTTAGGTTAGGACCAATGCCGCCTTCACCAGCACCACCGTGGCAAGCTTTACAATTGTTTGTAAAAACCGCTTTTCCTGGTTCCAATTCCTCGTGTTTGGTAATTAAGGTAACATTACTTTCATCAATGCTATTGGCCATCGTTTTGCGGTAGTTTTCAACTTCTACTTTGGCTATAGCTATTTCCTGTCTTAGTTCCTCTTTCGGAAGCGGTGCATAATCTAAAATGTGGAATGCAAGCAAATAAACTGCGGCAAAGCCAATTGTTCCGTAGAACAAATACACCCACCAAGGTGGTAAGTGATTATCTAGCTCCTTAATCCCATCGTAATCGTGATGAAGTAGAATGCTTTGCTCATTTTCAATAGGCACTGCATTGGTTAGTTTTTTGTACCAAAGACTAAGAGCACTCTCTTCCTGATAAACATCTCCTTGTTGTTCACGAAGAAGTTTTCTGAATAGAGATAGTATTTGCACCGTCATTAGTAGGGCAAAAAATGCCACTATTACTACTAATGCACTCATCACTAAGATGAGCAATTCTTGTTCGTTGTATTGGCTTAATGGTTTCATTTTTTAGTTCTCCTCTATGCCATCTTCAAGGGGAAGGGCACTCATATGATCAATGTAGGTTTTCTTTACTGTGGCTACCCATATACCCATTCCAAGAAAGAACAGGAAGAATATAGCTAAGCTAATGAGTGGGTATATGGCTATTTGGCCTGAAATGCGTTCGAAATAATGCTTAAACATAGTTTTAAGATTTTTTGGGTTTAAGACTGGTTATTGAGCTGCTGCTAATTCAGGTTCTTGTCCTAATTCTTCAGGAGTTGCGCCTTTTATATCGGTTCCCAAACGTTGCAGGTAAGCAATGAGTGCGATGATTTCCTTTTTAGGGTTCGCCTTAATTTTATCGTTAGCTAGGCTAGCAACAATTTTAGTTTGCTGCTTTTCAGCAATAGCAACTGCTTCATTTTCATAACCTTCAGGATAAGGAACCCCTAAGGTTCTCATTGCAGTAATCTTAGCAGGGAGGTCAGATAAGTCTAAATCTTTATCATAAAGCCAAGAATAAGCTGGCATAATAGATCCTGTAGAAGTTTGGGTAGGATCCATCATGTGGTCCCAGTGCCAGCTATCAGGATACTTTCCACCCTCACGGTGCAAATCTGGTCCTGTACGCTTGCTACCCCAAAGGAATGGGTGATCATATACGAACTCACCAGCCTTACTGTATTCGCCATAACGTTCAGCTTCAGAACGGAAAGGACGAACCATTTGACTGTGACAGTTTACGCAACCTTCTTTGATATAAACATCTCTTCCACAAAGTTCAAGCGGGGTATAAGGCTTTACTGCAGAAATGGTTGGAACGTTATTTTTGATTAAGAAAGTAGGTACAATTTCTACTACGCCCCCAATAAGGATTGCTACCGTAGCTAATACGCTAAATAGGACAGGCTTACGTTCCAAAACAGAGTGCCAACCTTCAGCTGTACTGTTTTCTTTTTCCAGAGCAGGAGCACTTGCAGCTTCATTGGCAATTAGTTTGCCGCTATTTGCAGTTTTAACTAAGTTCACAGCCATTACTATTGCACCACTTAGGTATAGCAATCCACCAAAGGCTCTTAAATAGTGCATTGGGAGTAATTGCAGGGTGGTTTCCAAGAAGTTACCGTATTGCAAAATGCCCTCTGGTTTAAATTCTTTCCACATCATACTTTGCACAAAGCCACTGAAATACATAGGAAGCGCATAGAATAACATACCTGTAGTGCCTATCCAGAAGTGAAGGTTAGCTAATTTGGTAGAGTGCAGTTTGGTACCATAGATTTTTGGTATCATCCAATACAGTATCCCGAAAATCAAAAATCCGTTCCAACCAAGGCCACCAATGTGTACGTGGGCAACAATCCAATCGGTATAGTGGGCGATGGCATTTACATTTTTCAATGATAGAAGTGGGCCTTCCAAAGTTGCCATACCATAGGCAGTTACGGCAACCACCATAAATTTCAAAATAGGATCTTCACGCACCCGGTCCCAGGCACCTCTTAATGTAAGTAAGCCATTAAGC
Source organism: Cytophagaceae bacterium (assembly GCA_027487695.1). Classification (GTDB taxonomy): domain Bacteria; phylum Bacteroidota; class Bacteroidia; order Cytophagales; family Flexibacteraceae; genus JAIYDB01. Next base: position 7,508 of record JAIYDB010000109.1, read on the forward strand.
ATACCGCCCCAGCTTGGTGCAATGAGCATGATACTGAACACAGTACCAAGGCTTTGCGCCCAATCGGGTAGGGAAGTGTACAACAGGTGGTGAGGACCAGCCCAGATATAGATAAAAATAAGCGACCAAAAGTGAATGATAGATAGTTTATATGAATAAACTGGTCTGTTTGCAGCCTTCGGCATGAAATAATACATCAACCCTAGGAACGGAGTAGTTAGGAAAAATGCCACTGCATTATGACCATACCACCATTGAATAAGGGCATCTTGAACGCCAGCATATAGATAGTAGCTTTTGAAAGCACTAATTGGCAATTGCACAGAGTTAACCAAGTGCAATACTGCAACCGTAAAGAAGGTAGCGATATAGAACCAAACTGCTACGTACATATGCTTTTCCCTTCTAGTGAAGATTGTGCCTAGCATATTCCAACCGAAAACAACCCAAATAACTGTGATGGCAATATCAATTGGCCATTCTAGTTCTGCGTATTCATGGCTAGTTGTAAAGCCTAATGGCAGAGTAAGCGCAGCTGAAACAATAATCAATTGCCAGCCCCAGAAGTGGATTTTACTTAACACATCTGAGTACATACGTGCCTTTAAAAGACGTTGTAAAGAGTAATAAACTCCTGCAAACATAGCATTACCAACGAAGGCAAAAATTACTGCATTGGTGTGCAATGGCCTTAAGCGACCAAAAGATGTGTACTCATTCCCCATATTCATAATTGGGGCAAAAAGCTGACTAGCGATAAGCACACCTACGGTCATCCCTACGATGCCCCATACCACAGTGGCTATGGAGAAGAGTTTGACAATTCGGTTGTCGTATTCAAAATGTTCTATCTTCATACAGATTAGAAGTGTTAGTTCCTACTGTTGCGAAGGTATGGCGATGCTACAAGTTGAATTATGAGGTTGGTGGTATTAGGGTATGATATTTATCATACAAGTTAAAAAGTGCGAATAGGCTTGTTTGGAGGCGTTTTTAATGGATAGGTTTGCCTTGATAAGTTGAAAAAAAAATTCTGAATCAGGATTTACTTGATTTTAGGAAAAGGAGGATTGGTTTGTCTAGAACTTTGATTTTTCCTTGAATCCAGAAGGGATGACATTATTATAGCCTAAATAGAGCTCACCAACGCACCAAACCCCGTAGGGGTGA
>JAIYDB010000007.1 GCA_027487695.1 Cytophagaceae bacterium
CCTTATGGAAATACCAAGCAAATTTGTGAAGAAGTGCTAGTTGATACCGTGAAGAGCGGCGTAAACCTGAAGGCTATTGCTTTAAGATACTTTAACCCAATTGGCGCACACCCATCTGCTTTGATAGGAGAATTGCCTCTTGGTGTTCCAAATAATTTGATTCCATATGTTACTCAAACCGCAGCAGGGATAAGACCTTTGCTTCGTGTTTTCGGTAACGATTATAATACGCCAGATGGTACTTGCATCCGTGATTTTATACACGTGGTAGATTTGGCAAAAGCACACGTGGCTGCCTTAAAGTTGTTAGCTAAAACCACTGAAAATAACCATTTCGATATGTTCAATATTGGGACAGGAAATGGCAATTCGGTAAAAGAAGTTGTAGATACTTTTATCGCTGTAACAGGCGAAAACCTACCTTATGAATTTGCCCCACGTCGTTCAGGCGATGTTGAGCAAATTTATTCCAATGTAGATAAAGCAACCCATGTACTAGGCTGGAAAGCTGAAATTGGTTTGGCACAATCCTTGGCTGATGCTTGGCGTTGGCAACAACAATTACCTACGGCATAATTTAAAAATATAAATACATTGAAAAAGAATATTCTAATTACGGGCGGTGCAGGCTTTATTGGCTCTCACGTGGTGCGTTTGTTTGTGAACAAGTATCCAGATTATAATATTGTTAATTTGGATAATCTCACTTATGCTGGTAACCTTGCTAACATAGCCGATATTGAAAATGCCCCTAATTATACCTTCGTAAAAGGTGATATTGTGGATCTGGCATTTATCAATTCCTTGTTTGAAAAGCACCAATTTGATAGTGTTATTCACCTAGCAGCTGAAAGCCACGTAGATAGAAGCATTACCCACCCTTTGGAGTTTGTGATGACAAATGTGGTTGGTACTGTTAACCTTTTGGTTGCAGCTCGCAACTTGTGGAAAGGTAATATGGAAGGCAAATTATTCTACCACGTATCAACCGATGAGGTATATGGCAGCTTGCATAATCCAGAAGATTTCTTCTTAGAAACTACCCCATACGATCCGCAATCGCCTTATTCTGCTTCAAAAGCAAGTTCAGATCACTTTGTGAGGGCTTGGCATAATACTTATAAATTGCCAGTAGTTTTAAGTAATTGCAGCAATAACTACGGACCTAATCAGTTCCCAGAGAAGTTGTTGCCTTTAATGATTAATAACATTGTGAATAACAAGCCATTGCCTGTTTATGGCAAAGGCGAAAACGTACGCGATTGGTTATTTGTAGTGGATCATGCCCGCGCCATTGACGATGTATTTCACCAAGGAAAAGTAGGTGAAACCTATAACATCGGTGGCTTTAACGAATGGAAAAACATTGATATCGTACACTTGCTTTGCGACACAATGGATGCCAAACTAGGTCGTGAGCCAGGCACCAACCGTGGTTTAATCAAGTTTGTAGAAGACCGTGCAGGTCACGATTTGCGTTACGCTATTGATGCCACCAAAATTATGAACGAATTAGGCTGGAAACCATCGTTACAGTTTGAAGAAGGTATGAACAAAACAATAGATTGGTACTTAGCTAATCGTGAATGGATTGAGCAAATTACAAGTGGCGAATACCAGAAATACTATGAAGGTATGTACGCCAATAAGTTGAGTTAAAACAAACAATTATCTAAGAAGGGGCGATTTCGAAATCGCTCCTTTTTTTGGTTTGTGTTATTTGAATAATATAGTTTTATTTTTTGTAGATTAAACTTTGAGGATAGGTTCAGGCAATGGCAATATTAGGATCATCGACACTATTAAAGGTTAATGAAAAAACACAATTACTCATAGCAATTGTAGCTATACTTCTTTGTGCTTCAGGATGTTATTTCCTAGTACCTATAATTGGTTATAGATCTGTTGCCTTGGTGTTGTTGTTGCTTGTATCGGTACAAGCAATGGTATTTACCATACGTCCTATCATTGTATCGGCAACGTTGAGTGCAATGGTTTGGAATTACTTTTTCATACCTCCAGTATTTACTTTTGAAATATCTAATACAGAAGATTTATTATTATTTCTGATGTACTTTGCCATTGCCGTTTTAAATGCGGTATTGGGAAATAGAATCAGAACTTTCGAGCAGAAAGCGCAGGCAGAGGCAGAGAAGGCAAAGACCATCTTACTTTACGATACGCTTTTCAATTCCCTTTCACACGAACTTAAAACGCCTATTGCTACTATTTTAGCAAGTACTGAAGTTTTAAAATCTGAATCTGATAAACTTTCAGAAGCACATAAAAACGAACTAATAAACGAATTAGAACACGCGGGACTTCGGCTAAATAAGCAAATCAATAATCTATTGCAAATGAGCAGGGCCGATAGCGGTACTATCTCTCCTAAACCTCAATGGACCGATTTTGAAGAGTACATCAATAGCTTCCTTACTCAGAACTACCAAAGTTCATTAAATAGAATTAAGTTTAACTTCCCTGATCACTTTCCAATCTTAAAGATTGATACTGTTTTGTTAGGTCCTATCATTAGTAATTTAATAGATAACGGATTATTATACACTCCCCAAAACACTGCAATTAAATTAGAATTTAGTTGGGAGAAAGAAAAGCTGCAAATAGTAATTTCCGATACAGGTCCTGGTTTCCCTTTAAACGAAAGAGAGAAGGTATTTGAAAAATTTTATCGTCTGCCGAATACTACGCAAAAGGGAACAGGCTTAGGCTTATCAATAGTCAGGGGCTTATTAACAGCACAAGGCGGCACCATTCAGCTAACCGATAATAAACCACTAGGAGCAGTTTTTACTATTACCTTGCCGGCTGAAAGTTCTAGTATCAATCAATTAAGCAATGAATAGGGATAAGATTTTAGTGGTTGACGATGAACCTGCTATTCAAAAGGTTTTATCCATTACTTTAGAAAGTAATGATTTTGCCGTGCTTCAAGCGACATCGGGCAAGGAAGCTATTACTTTAGCTGCAAGTCATAATCCTTCCATTGTATTGTTAGATATTTCATTGCCAGATATCTCTGGTCAAGATGTGCTAATTGAACTACGGAAGTGGTACAGCAAACCCATTATAATGTTATCTGTATTGGATGGCGAAACAGAGATAGTGAAAGCATTAGACCACGGGGCTAATGATTACCTTACCAAACCATTTAGAACAGGCGAATTGCTTGCTCGCATAAGAGCAAGCTTACGCAATGCAGATAGCTCTGAACCAACACATATCCTTAATTTTGGAAGCTTAACCATTGATTTGGTAGCTCACGCTGCATTTGTTAACAAGGAAGAAGTTAAGCTTACCCAAACAGAATTTCAGATTTTAGTGCTTTTCGCTAAGAATGCAGGCAAGGTGCTTACCCATCAGTATATCCTTAAAGAGGTATGGGGAACTGCTTACCAAACAGAAACGCAGTATCTACGGGTGTTCATAGGTACCCTCCGCAAAAAGATAGAAACTGATTTTCAGCATCCTGAACATATCATTACCTTGAACGGGATAGGTTATAGATTCCATTAAAAGGCATCTTTATTTTTTCTTTATATAGGGCGGTCTTTTGTTTATAAGGGCTTTATAGGTAATGCTGTTGCTTTGCAATGTCAAATAACAGTATGTAAAAGGCGTAAGCATACGTCCTTTTAAGTCCCATAAAAAATGTACACCTACCTTAGATTATTGCTTTTGGTTATCCTAACCATCAGTCTTTCAAACTTAACCGTATTTGCGCAATCAAATTCACAAATAACGGAAGCTCAGTTAAATCAATACCTAGCCACCTTCAAGAAGCAGTTATTAGATAGTCTCAATAGGCAAGAAACTGCAATTGCTTCCGATAGCAACGCTAAACCAGAACCCTTTGCTTATGCTGATTTTAGTTGGGTACAAGGAGCTAACCGACAGAAATCTTCTTTACTAAAGGGCAAGTATTTTACAGGAGGTATAACTATCGATAACAACTATAACTGGGCATTTAATTACCCAATAGACCATACCAATAGTGGTAGCACAGCCACATTCAGAAGTAATGAGTTTAATATCTCTTACATAGAAGCAGGTGGTGAAGTATTTGAACCTAAAAGTGGTGCTAGGGGAAAGCTAATGTTGCAGTTTGGTAGTCGTGCAACTGGTATCCCTCGTAATGATAATACACCACTTCGTGGTCAGTTCGATTTATATAATGCACTTCGTTACGTAACAGAAGGTTATGCAGGTATTCACTTAAACAAGCTAAACGGTATCAATATCGATTTCGGTATCTTTAAATCGTATGTCGGTTTATTATCGTACAATAACTTTGAAAACTGGAATTATCAGCCCTCATTTACTTCTGATAATACGCCTTGGTTTTTCACAGGAGCAAGGGCACAAATTTTCCCTACCGATAAGTTAAAAGTCGAGCTTTGGTTAATTAATGGCTGGCAAACTTATGGTATGTTCAATGAAATGCCTGGAGTAGGCTACCAAATTCAATGGCGACCTAATGGTTCACTAAGTATTTTATCTAGCTCTTATGTAGGATGGGATACGCCTAATAACCAGAAGCGTATGCGTTTCCATTCCGATAATAGTGCGGTGGTTAAGTATTATGAAAAGCCAGCAAATAAATTAATCTCAAAGGCAGCATTTTCATTAACTATCGATTTAGGCTTTGAAAACGGAGGCGGAGTAAAGCCATTTAATGGAACTGAATCAACACCTGCCCAAAACTTCTTTTCTATGATGTTTTATAATAGATTTTGGCTAGGAAAGGCACAAAAATTTGCTTGGACATTTGGGGGTGGTACTATCACCAATCCAGGACGTTACTTGGCTTTATTACCAGCTGGCAATGGAGTAGTTACCCAAAACCCTGGCGACCCCTTCAATGGTTGGGATGCAAGTACCAATATCCAATTTATGCCTAATGAGTACATGACATTCGGGGTTGAATTTGTAACCAGACATACTAGCATTCCATATTTCTCAGGTAGGGGAGGAGTAACATCGCCAAATGGTTGGAACGCCCCAATTGGCAACCCAACTGGCTATACTGCCGACTTAGTTAAAGACGAACAAAGAATTATTTTCTCTACTATATTCAGGTTTTAGAAGGTTTTATAGTTCATCAAAAAAGCCCGCGCAGCGGGCTTTTTTGATGGACCTTTTACACTACCCCCAAATAACCATTACTCACTCCAGGAAATACCTCACTCAAATTTTTAGGGTTCATTTTCTTGGCAAGCACTTCAGCCAGAATGGTACGATAATCAGTAGTAATGGCTAAATCTACCCCGTGGTCTAGTTGTTCGGTGGCGAGGCCTGGCCAAGTGCCATATATTTTACCGCCGTTTACTTTGCCGCCAAGTACCATCATCGCGTTGCCGTGTCCGTGATCTGTACCGTTGCTTTTGTTACCTTTGAATCGACGGCCAAACTCACTCATTACTATAACAGTAACTTTGTTTTGTTGGGCTGGGATGCTATTGTAAAACAATTGCAGGTGTTCGCTCAAGCTTTCAATGAGTTTATTGAAACGATAGGGCTGTGCATAGTGGGTATCCCAGCCACCCATATCTACAGTGGCTACGCGCAAGCCGCAATCCATTTTTATGAGCTGAGAAATACTACTAAGTCCCTTTCCTAATTCGTCGCGGGCCTTTACCACAGGGTAATCGGCCAATTGGTTATGAGTAGGTTTCTTGTTTTGTAGAAAGCGAACGGTGTTTATGGTTTTAAGGGCGTTCTTTGCCAATAATGGATCAGCATCGGCATAAGTAGCTTCTAATAACTTGAGTACACTTTCTTCCCCATAGATTTTAAAATCATTGGGGCTTGCCATTGTAAGCACATCTGGGAAACCTAATAATGAAAGTGGTGTTGCACCTTGTGCACCCAAGGCAGGAATTTGTCCTGAGAATTGTTGCTGATTTAGATAGCGTGCCAGCCAGCCTGTACCTAATGCACCTTTCTTTTCGGCTAATCCTTTTTCAATAATATCCTGTGCATCAAAATGACTACGAGTGCCGTTGGTTAGTCCAGCTGCGTGAACAAGGGCTAGTTTACCACTTTGGTATAATTCAAATAAAGGCTTTGCATCAGGATGTAAAGCAAAATCAAGATTAGAAAGAGTGTTTTTTAGAAGGTGTCCTTTTTTCGGACCGCTTTCTGCAATTCTTATATCTGCATTCCTATTGGTTTGGTAGTTTTTATCCGATACTGGCGCACAAAATTGCAAGCCATCCATACCTCCTCTAAGAAAAACATATACCAGTATATTATCTTCCTCTGATCTTCCAAATGCCACCGAAGTAAAGGGGTTCAACATCGTAAATGCTGAGGCCATTGCGGTACCTTTTATAAAATCTCTACGTTGCATAATGGTACTTGTTTTAGCGGTATTGGAATTCTGGAAGTAAGCCAATTAAGCCTACTGTTTTTCGGATAAAATCGGGACTTACTTCTTCTCTACCTCCTTTAATAGCAGCCATTTGAGCAACTATTTTTTCAGAAGGTTCAGTTCCACAAAGTGCTAAATAACAAGCTCTTTGCACTTCATCGGCCGATTTCCCTTTGGTTTTGAAATGCTTTTCAAGGTTGTAACTTATGGCTTCCTTATTGTAAAGCAAACCAATGATAGCATTCCATCTGTTGAGCAACATATTACTAGAAATCCAGTAACTATTGGTATCTGGATGCCCCGTAGGAGAAGGCCAACCAAAGGGCTTATATCCCATTTGTATAACGGTATAGTAAATACTTGGATGCGGGGTAATATCTGCCCCTATGCCACGTAAAAAGCTAAAGATTAACTCTGGGGGTGTCTTAATTTTTTGTGCAGGTGCATTACAAAAGTCCATTGAATAAAGCAAAGCATAAAGCACCTTTTTAATTTGGTCAGGATCGGTTTGGTGTTTGATCCAAATTTCAGAAAGGGTGGTAACCAGACTTTCAGGATAAGTATCGCCAATAAAACGCTTACATAATTTTTCGCATAAATGCTTGGCTGTGGCAGGATGATAGGCAACTAAATCCAATACCTTTTTACCATCGGCCAAAGGTGGTTGGTTGGCTTCAATTTCCACACCTAGAACTCGCTTTTGGTAGTTATCGTGCCACGCCTCATAATAAAAGAACTCACCAGTTTCTGGTAAGAGCTCTTGGTGACCTAGTCTTGCGCCATCGCCTACTGTCCAACCAGTAAAAGCACGAGCCGCCTCATAAACATCTTGGTCGATATACCCGATGGGCTTTTCCTCAAAGGCACCTGGCACTTGCTTCCATTTATTGTAAACTGCATTTAAATACGCCCCTGCCCCTAGGGTATGCAATTCAAATAATTCACGAGCATAGTTTTCGTTTGCAGGTCCGCTTTTACTTTCATTGTTATTCAGGTAATATAGCATTGCTGGGCTTTGGGCAATAGCCTCTAATAAGGTTCTGAAATTGCCAAATACATTATCGCGGATAGCCCTATCGTGCAACGGAAAGAACGCCCCAATATTCAAATTAGCATCAGCTTGAACATTGAAGTGGTTATGCCAAAACTCGGTCATTACTTCCAGCAATTGGTATTCGCTGTACCGCTGGCGCAACATTGTAGCAGCCCTCACCTCGTTGGCTGGACGGTGCTTCTCTTCAAAGCTCAATTTAACCTTGCGGTTTTCAGCAATAAGGTCATATAGTTGTGCCGGCGTGGCATTGAGGTATTCCAGTTTGCGCACTGCTGTTTCTTCCTCACCCTCAATAGGTTCACCGAAAGCATTTTCTCCTTTTATTCTTCTGAATCTGATGGGTAAGGTAGCATTGGCCAAACGCTGTTCCATTTCCACCTCCTTTTCAGGAGCTACCAGTTGATAAGCCACCCACTTTTCCCAACCATTTTTTTGAACATACGCTAACTCGGTTTGGGTAGGACCATAAGTAGCCCTGCCAAGTAATTGAAAAGGAGTAGCAGAAGAATTAGAAGCGCTCATAAACCAACCGTTTAGGGTTAGAACAAAGTTAACACTAAAGGTTTAGGAAGCGGTGGAGAAAGAATGGAATACCCCCCCCTTTAAAATATCCCAAACCACTTTTCCCGTGGCTTATTCTTTTTTAGGTATGCCTTTGCTTCCTTGTAAGGTTCGCTTTTAGAGTCGCACTCTTCTTTGAGGAATTCGTATAGGGCTATGGCATCGTCCTTACGGTCTTGTTTTACTGCGATGCGGGCTTTGAATAGCTTGGCGTAATAGTAGTATTGTGTTTGGTTGCTTTCCGCCATTTCGCAATAGCGCTCCGTATCAGTAAAGTATTTCCAAGCTTGGGCTAAATCGTTGGTTTTGTAGTAGTGGATATAGCCAAGGGTATAAGAGGCATAGCGCGCCGTATTAGCTTCATAGCCAACATAACTGGCCTCTACCTTCGAAAGGATTTTTTCGCTTTCCGTTCTTGCTTCGTCCCATTTTCCATTTAAGAAGGCCATTCGGGCTGATTGCCTATGAAAATAGGAGTTATCTGGGAAGGTTTCATACAGATACTTCATAATGGGGTAACCCTTGGCTGGGGTTCGTTCCTCATTGCTATATATCCTGCTGAGATAGTACTGCGCCTCAACCCTTGTAAAAAATGCGTTGGACGATACTTCTTCCAACTGCTTAATTCCTAACTCTTTATTGCCTTTCGGAAAAAGCGACATTACTGGTCGCAGCCATTTGTAGTTCTCAGGCACCCATTCGCGGTAAAAGTTATAGAGTCCATCGCCAAACATAAACTCCACCCCGAAATCTGAGATATTCTTAGATTTCTTCATATAAGTAAGGGCGTTTTTAGCTGCAACTCCTGCCTTACTAAAATTACCACGTTCACTTAATAACCTACCTTTAAATCCATAGGCACCCGCACAAAAGAATATTGCTTCTGGATTTTGAGGATCCTTATCCAACATCTTCTCGCCAAAGTATATGGCGGTATCCATATAGGCAAGAAAGGTCTCGTCGTACGTGGTGATGGAATTATTAGGCATCATCTTCCAAAAGTTACTTAGCCCAAGCAGGAAGTATGGAAGAGGATGGTTAGGGTACTTATACTTCATCCAATTGAACTGCAACTCCGCCTCGTAAAAACGGAAGTTGTACATATTATTCAAGGAAGCAATAGCCTCTACCCGCAAGCCAGGATTATTAAGCAGCAGCTTATACTTAGCAATGCTGGTAGAATCAGGCAATTGCCCAAAAGCATTAACCATGGTTAGTAGCCAAATTAGACTACCAAACAAAACAACAATTATTTTTTTCTGGATGGTAGCTCGCAATCTGGTTGTAAACGATAAGTGGCAATCAATGGGAAATGGTCGGAGTGTTTCATCGTATAATCTGTTTTGAAAGAGGTAACCTCAATAGGCTCACTTACAAACTGATTATCTATGCGTAAGCCTGGAATAAAGCCATTAAAGGTAAAACCAAAACCACGGCCTTTTTCTTCAAAGCTATTCTTAAGTAATCCTCGTAATTCGTTATACAAATGGCTGAAAGGCACTTCGTTAAAATCGCCAGTTAAGATAACGGGATGTGGGGAAGAAAGTATATGTTCTTTCAGGATTTTTATTTGCTTTCCTCGGTATTCAAAGCCAGCAGTCATTTTACGGGCAACGCTAGAAATGTTTCTTTTGAGCTTGTTACTGCCTTCATTAGTGGGCACTTGCACCTCCTCTTGCTTTAGGCGTATGCTTTCTAAGTGAACAGAATACACTCTAACGGTATCGCAAGGGGTGGCTATATCGGCAAAGATCATTTGGTTGTTATTGCCAGTGCGTTTGTACAAGGTTCCGTAGCTAATAATGCGGTACTTAGAAAAAATTACAACCCCTACCTGACTGGTGCCATCGTAACTGAAGCTTTTGCTGAAGTAGCGGTATTTGTAGCCTGCTTTTTTTAGCTTAGCTAGTGAGTTAAAGGTTTCGCTTTTAGAGTTATCAAAGAACTCTTGCAAACAAAGGATATCGGCATCGCTCTTTTTCAGGAACTTAAGCATTTGCGAGGCCGAAAGTATGCGCTCAGGTGTGGGTCTGGAATAACCCCTAAAGGTTTCCACATTAAAACTAAGAACTTTTAAATCAGTGATTAATTCCTCACTTCGGTTTATTGCAATACTTGCCCTAATATGCGGAAAGCCAACAATCAGTATTAACAACGGCCAAACCGCATACCATATTCTTTTCCAAAGCCAAACCAATAAAACAAGGCTATTGACTATCAGCACAATAGGAATGGCAAACACGGCAAAACCTGCTAACGCAAATTTTTCAGGTGCTATATAGACACTTGCATAGGTTACCACACTAATTATCCCCAAAAGGGCATACCGCTTCAAACCTTTGAAGAGTAAACTTTTGACAGGAAATGGTTGGCTTATGCCATTGTTATGCATAGTGGCTGCCTCAGAAGCAATGAGTTACAAAATGGGCCTTAACCTAATTCAGATAAACTGAAAACGGTATTTGAAAGGTATCCACCCTTTTCGTTCTTTTTTACTGTGCCGCATTCGTTTTGGGCATCGTGTTCATAGAACAGTACAAAATTAGGGTTATTTGTGGCTCGTTCTAATACTTCTTGCTTTTCTGCCATCGTTAGTAGGGGTCTGGTATCGTAACCCATTACAAATGGAAGAGGTAAGTGGGCATAACTCGGGAATAAATCGGCACAGAAAAGTATCTGATAGTCTTTATAGCTAAGCAATGGCAACATCTGCTTTTCCGTGTGTCCGTTCACGGTGATGATATCCAAGCCTGAAATTGCAGGTCGGTTAGTATCCGTTACCATTTGTAGCTGACCATTTTCTTGGATTGGCAAAATGTTTTCTTTCAAGAAGCTAGCCTTTTCCCTAGGGTTTGGCATAGTTGCCCAGTCCCAATGAGATTGGTTGCTCCAATATATTGCATTTGGGAACGCCATTTCGGCTTTGCCTGCACTGTTTATATTTACACTACCTCCACAATGATCGAAATGCAAGTGAGTTAAAAACACATCAGTAATATCGGCTGGAGAAAAGCCTGCCTCTTTCAAACTATTGGTTAGCGTATCTGAACCGTGTAAATAGTAATGGGAGAAAAACTTAGCATCTTGTTTGGTACCGATGCCGTTATCAATAAGCATAAGACGGTCGCCATCTTCAACCAAAAGACAACGCATAGCCCAGGTACACATATTGTTCTCGTCAGGAATTACCAGTTTGCTCCACATTGTTTTAGGGACAACGCCAAACATGGCACCACCATCTAATTTGAACAATCCTGTATTGATAACATGCAGTTTCATAACTAAGTGTAAATAGGTTTTAAAACAAAAGGAGGCTTTCTAGCCCCCTAAGGTATGTAATTCATCGGTATTTGCCGATTTTATGTATCGCCAAGTTCTAATTATAAAGGCCAAAGCAACTGCAGTTTCAGCTGCGGCAAGCACAATTACAAAAATGCTTGCCATAGCCCCATCTAGTTTCTGAGGGTCGGCTAAATTAAAGGCAACAAAGTTCAAGTTTGCAGCATTTAACATCAGCTCTATTCCCATAAGGGTAAGTATGGCGTTACGTCTGGTAACTACCACGGTTAACCCTAATGAGAATAGAATAATACCAGTAATGAGGTAAAGCTGAATTTGATCCACAGGCTAAATTAGCGCATCATCATTTGCATATAACGCTGAATATCCTTGTTGGTCTCAGCTTCGTAAACGTCTTTCAGAACCTTGGTTAGGCTTTCGTCATTCGTTTCACCAGCTAAGAAAGCAATAGCACGGAAGGCACCCAACTTCACACCGAAATCTGAAGCTTTGCACGATTCAATGAAGAAAGCCTTAGCTTGAGTTTGCACATAATCAGGCTGGTCCATGATGTAAACGGCCATTTGCTCAAATATGCGGAAGGCTTCGCCACCAGACGATTTCTTTGCCATTTTTTCAATAGCGCCATACTTGCCAGCTACCTTGTTCTTGATATAGTACGAAGCTAAGATCTGATCTGTTTGTGGGTTTTCCTTTTCTGCTTCAATTAGAGCAATTATTTTATCAGCTTCAGCATCTTTTGCTCCAGCTAATAAACCTTCGGCAGCGGCAGCCTGCATACTATAAGAACGTGCATTGATATGCTTTTGGAACAAGGCTTTGTTAGCTTCTAACGCTGGATTAGCCGCTAATACACCTAAAGCAGTACCTTTTACAGTTGACTTCTTATCAGTTGATACAAGTCCTCTGATTTGGTTACCGAACTTCGCTTCAATTTTTGCGCTATCTAATTTGGCTCCAAGTAACTCTAAAGTACCTTGACGTACCGCATGGAAATTATCGGCCAAGCCAACTTTGCCAATCTCATCATAATCAGCTTCTTCAAGTTCCATAGCAGCCAATTGCTCAACCGCTCTGTAACGGTAAATACCCAATTTAGCATACTTTAAACGAGCCAATACTTCTGCCTTAGTTTCCTTAATTTCTCTGCGGGCTACACCTGGCATAGCGAAATCAGCATCGAAAATAACGCACTCTGGCTTATCGGTTTTGAAAGTGAATACGTTTTCAACTTGTGTAATATGGTATGGTAAGGTGGTTACTTTGCCACCAGCGGTATAGACTTCCAAGTTCATTTTTAATGAATATGGCATGTTATCTTCATACACATCCTGACTTACTTGAACAGTTAAGGTGCCATTGTCCCAGTTGGTTAAATACTTTAACTTAGGATAGCTTTTTTGCTCGAAAAGGGTAGTGAAAATATATTGTAAATCTCTGCCGCTGGTTTCTTCCAAAGCAATACGCAAGGCATCAATATCTACAGAAGTATAAGCGTGACGTGTTAGGTACAACTTTAAGCCCTCAAAGAAGGCCTCATCGCCTAACTGCTTGCGGATGAAGTGTAATACAGAACCGCCTTTATTATAAGAATGCAAATCGAACATCTCATCAGGCTTGCTGTATTTATGTCTGATCAAAGGCTGCAAATTATCCTCAGCACCAGATAGGTATTGACCAAAGGCCTCATACAAGTGCAAATCAGCATCGTCCCTACCGTTTGCTTCTTCACGCCATAGGTATTCTGAATAGTTCGCAAAGCTTTCATTCAAAGGTAGCATACCCCAACTTTCAGCAGTTACTAAGTCGCCAAACCAGTGATGAGCCAATTCGTGCGAAACGATATCGTCCCAAGTTTCATCTTCAAAGTAGCGCGATTTCTTTTGCACTGCCTCCATAAATATAGAAGCAGAAGTGTTTTCCATAGCACCACTTACATACTCTCTTACAATGATTTGGCTGTATTTAGCCCAAGGATAATCTACTCCAAAACGCTTACTGAAGAACTCCAACATCGCCGGCGTTCTACCGAAAATAGCACGGGCATCGGCAGCGTATTCAGGCTCAACATAATAGTTTACCTCTTTCTTGCGCCAAGTATCTTTAATTACAGCAAACTTACCTACCGCCAACATAAATAGATATGTAGCGTGAGGCTGTTTCATTTCCCATACATCGGTACGGGTTTTGTTTTTCTTGTTGTAGGTACTGTATTGTAGGGTACCATTACTCAAGGTTACATAGGCAGAATCGACCGTGATGAGCATTTCTTGTGTGCTCTTTTCGTTCGGACTATCAATAGTTGGGAACCAACGACTGCTGAACTGGGTTTCGCCTTGGGTCCAGATTTGCTGAGGCTTTGTAGTATCCTTACCATCGTGGTTGATAAAGAATAAACCCTTTTCAGAAGTAATGGCACTACCACCAGCATCGGCATTGCGCTCAGGATTGGCTATATAGCTGATAGATAGGGTGATTTCTTCATTACGCTTCCACTTTTTTGCCAGCGGAATGGTTATTACAGAAGAATCGTAACTGAACTTTAACGGCGTTTCCTTCTGACCAACTACTTGGTTTATTTCGCTGATATCAAAGCCAACAGCATCTAACCTCAAAGTATCTTGGGCATAGAAATAAGGCTTTAGTTTTAAAGTAGCTTCTGCAATGGCTTGGCGCTTTTGCCAATCAAATGAAATTTCAATGCGGGTATGGATAAGATCCCACAAACGCTCTCTGCTTGCCTTATACTCATTAAAAGTAAGGGGAGTAGCCTTTTCTTTTTCAGCAGGAATATTAGCTTCAACTTTCGCACTATCAGCAGCTTGCGTAGTTGCAACAGGTGTAGTGGCAGAGTTTTTAGGCTTGCAAGCAACAAACATAGTTAAGGCTGCCGGCACTATGAGCCATAAAGACGATACTATCTTCATATTAGTTTTTTTGTAGCGTATGCTAAGAATAAGTGCTTGGTTAGTATATTGCCAAACACGAATAAAGCAATCAAAGGTAAGGTAAGGAATTTAAAACTTCTAACTACTTTACATACCAGATTAACCGTTTACACCAAAAAAAGTAACTTTTCTTATGTATCATCTGAAAGCAGGGGCAGCCAACTTTGAAGCCGAGATAAAAAAAGGCGCAATTAGTTTGAATGGGAATACCATTACCCCATCGGCGTATAAGTTGCCTAATGGCGATACCCACCTGATTATTAACAATAAAGGATATACAATAGAACAGTTAGGTTGGAACGAAACCCACGATGCTTTAAAACTAAGAGTAAACGGTAAGCTTATAGAAGTAGAAGCCAAAAGCGAATTAACTATATTGCTACAAAAAATGGGTATGGGCATAGGTACAAGCAGCAAAGCAAATGATATTAAGGCACCAATGCCAGGACTTATAGTTGCCATTAAGGTAGATGTAGGTATGCAAGTGCAAAAAGGTCAGGTGCTGGTAGTGCTTGAAGCTATGAAAATGGAAAACGCCATTAAAGCCACTGGCGATGGGGTTGTAAAGCGTGTTACTGTAAGCACTGGCGATAAAGTAGAAAAGAACGCCGTACTGGTGGAGTTTAGTTAGTAGGAAATTTTAAAATTTATAATTAAAAAAGCCCGCTGCGCGGGCTTTTTTGATGACTTAAATATAATTATTCCCATATTATTTTGCACTTTTCTAATACCTATGCAAAAAATGAGTAATTTTTTAAGTAAAATTAGGTAATAAAAAATAAGCATTTTACTTTGCGCATCACGAGGTTTACACCCGAAAGGCAGAACTTTATTTTGCCTACTATTTCTAAACCCAAATAACCCCTCCTAAACAATGGAAAACACAGTACAAAGTACCCAGTTCCAGCGTAAATCTCTAAGATTTACCCCCCTATTTTAAACTACTGATAATCAGCTGGTTAATGATTATTTCTGGTTTTGTGCAAGCACAGAACGTGAATGCTAAGATTGAAACCACGAATGGAATCTCCTGTAATCCCAGTAGCAAAATAGTTTTTATACTTACCCCTATTTCACCTGCTGTTTCTGGTAATGTTGTAAACATTCAAATTAACAACACTACTCCAAGTTCTACAGTTGTTTATCCATCAATGGGTACTTTGAGCAAGTTTGAACTGCAAGGTTTAGGTTTTGTAGAATATAAAGTTGTTGGGAAATTTACAGTCCAAGATATTTACAATAACCAGCATACTTATAACTTTCAAAGTATTTTGGATTTGCGTAATAACGGAGTTCAATTCAACTCAACTACAACAACCTATACGCATCCTACCACTGATCTTAAAACAATTAGTGTTGTTAATCCAGTGCCTGGATTAATTTATAGGTGGTATTTGCAAGAACCATTTGCCTCAGGTAATTGGTCAAGTTTTGTTCACACAGGAACATCATACAATGTTAATTACGGTGGTGGAGCAAAATTTTATGTTGTTGGCTTAAATTCGGATGGTTGTACAACTAGTGTTGGCACAGCATATAGAGATTTGGAAGAAGTTACACCACCTTTCGAAGTTGTAACAGGGAA
>JAIYDB010000126.1 GCA_027487695.1 Cytophagaceae bacterium
ACAAAAGTACCATAGTTAATAAAGGAACTACGATCTGAGAAGGTGGTAATAGTAATAGAATGTGAACCTGCACTAAATGTACATCCAGAGTTAATATACATGGTTCGCATTGCAGTAGAACCGTCTAAGTTAACTGTAGTATTGTTTATGGCTGCAATGTTTATGTTGCTAAGGCCATTCACGGCACCGTATGATTGGGTTCCACCACTATTAAAATCAATAGTACCGCTACCAAATGTATTGGTTCCGGTAAGTGTGGCTGCTATACCTCCTGTATTAGATAAGCGAAGAGTACCTCCATTTAAATTGAATATTCCTGAACCACTTATTACATTACCATTAGAAACTAAGAAAGCGCCGCTATTTAAGTTTAAAGTAGTTCCTGTAGCAAGGGCAACGTTTCCAGCTAATGTTACTCCTGATGTATTTGAAACATTGATTGAAGTAATATTGGTAGTTGGCGAAGGCAATTCTGAACTAGTTGAATAGGCAGTTGTTCCTTCATAACTAATTATGCTACCAGCAACATAAGTTGGTGCAGAACTAAAAGTACCGTTGGCAGTAGTTCTAACAACTGTTGCCCCGTTGTTAATGGTTAAGAAACCATTAGGATTCATGGTACCATTAGTGAAACGGATACGGTTAGCAATATTTAGGTTGGTATTGCAAGTTACCGTTTGAGATGAAGTAGCTTTATTGATGTGCATAAAGCCTAGAGTGCCGCCTCCACCACTGATGGTGCTATTATTGCTTCCGTAGAAACTTAATTCGCGGTTATTGTGGGTAAAGGTTGCACTAGAACCTAAGGTAAAGTTTGTCCCAATACCTAGGTCGCCACCAATAGCTGAACTTAAAGTTAGCGTACCACCATTCTGAACATCAATGTTACCATTTATATTTAGGAAGGCAGTTGCACTACCCATTGTGATAGTACCACCATTGTTTACAGTTGCATTACCACCAATTGTTACTACTCCTGTTGTAAAACCATTGGTTGAGAAGGTTGCCCCGTTTTCAACAGTTAAACTGCCTCTGATTGCTCTATTTACGGTTGGTGCAGCATTATTTACATTCAAGTTAGTTCCTGAACCAAGTAAAGTTAAATTTACTGGATAGCCTTGAACTCCTGTAAAAGAATTCCACTCAGCACCTCTACTATAAGCTTCACCTATATTGTAAATAAGAGTGCTTGATGCACCGTAAGAAGGAGAGGTAGTTCCGATATAACCGCCTCTGTTAATTTGAAGTTCACCATTTACTAAATATTCAGCACTTGCAGAAAGCCCAACCACTTCACCTGATTTTGCGCCTGAAATGGTTACGTTGTTAAATGTTATATTAGTACCAGAAATAGTATGAACAATGTTCTGAGAAGTACCAGCAGATTGGAAAACGACAGTTCCGTTCAAGTTTGCTGTTCCATTTACGGCTAATGACGTACGGTTAATTGAGGAACTTAAAACAAGAGTTGCACCACTAGACAAGTTAAATGTGTTTCCTGACGTAACATTTAGAATTCTAACAGTGATTGTACCACTAGTAATGTTTAGTGTGTTACCTGTACCTGAAAAAGTTACAGTTGAATTGCCTAAATTAGTAATTGTTCCAAAATCTTGTGCAGCACCAGCATTAAATGCAATAGTACCTGAAGTAAAGGTTCTAGTTGTTGAAGTTAATGTAGCACTTAAACCACTTGTATTAGCAGTTCTTATTGTACCCCCATTCAGGTTAAAGGAACCAGTACCTGAAATTGTATTTGTACCTGCAATTAAAACCCCAGATGAGTTTACATTAAAGTTAGTTCCAAAAGCAAGGCTAAGGTTTGATGTTAAAGTAACGCCACTGCTATTGGTTATGTTAACATTGCTAAGATTAGTGGTTGTATTTAATTCAGAACCAATATTTCTGGCAGACCCGCCGCCATAAGTTACTGTAGCACCTGAAACATACGCCGGGCTATTTGTTTCTACCGTACCGCTCAAGCTACTTAATACAAGGTTACCAGCAGCACCAATGGTTAAATTTCCATTTGGAATTACAACACCGCTTGTAACAGTGGTAGTTCCTGAAACTGTTAATGCATTGGTGTTAAAAGTTAATGTGCTAGATGCTATGCCTTTGTTAATAGTAAGTGTAGAAATTGTTTTGTTTCCACCTACTATAATTGCGCTATTATTACCATCTAAGTTAATGGTACGTCCATTATCTGTAATAGTTGATGTAGTGCTGAAGGTTAAATTTCCTCTTGCAGATAGATTGCCACTCGCATCAGAACTTAAGGTTAAAGCTCCAGTACCTTGAACCTCAATTGCTCCCATAATGGTTAATGCAGAAGCTAATGCTTGCATTGAAACCGTTGAGCCAGTTTCAATGGTAAGGTTACCTCTAATGGTTCTGGCTGTGGCGTTATCGCCGTTAGCTAGATTTAATGTAGTGTTATTACGAACTGTTACGTTTTGCGGATAACCTGCACCTGAAGTAGTACTCCATTCAACCGAACGACCAATTGTACCGCCTTGATTGTAAACTAAAGTACTAGCAGTTCCGTAATTTGGTGCTTTTGAAGCAGCAATGGTTCCACCCGTATTAAGCTGCAATGTGCCATTGATTGTGTAGGCATTAGCACCAAAAGAAAGCGCAACATTTTCACCAGTTTTTGCACCTGAAACCGTAACTGCACTTGTAGTTCCAAAGGTTACAGCGTTGCCAGAAATGGTATGTGTAAGTGTTTGGTTATTTCCTGCAGATTGGAAATTTACATTACCATTAGCAGCAAAAGTTCCGTTGTTTACGATTGATGTAGCATCGCCACTGGCTTGTAAGTTAATAGTTGCACCGCTGTTTTGAGTAAGCGTAAATGTATTGTTAATAGTAAGACCAATTAAAGTAGCTGTGCCACTTGGCATAGTCATATTACTATTGATAATTACGTTTGCACCTGATGGTGGTACTGAACCATTCACCCAGTGTGCTGCAGTATTCCAATCTGAACCTGAAGAAGTAAAATCGTTAGTAGGGACTGTGTATGAATAGTTGCTTCCGTTGTTGTTATTGTAGTTTAAAGCAAATAATGCAACATCGGCATTGTCAATAGTTAAACCAGAACGGGTGGTAAAGAACTGATACCTTACTGTTGTACCTGCTGTATTTACTCCAGATGGAATAGTAGCAGTGGCTGTACTACCTGTAGTAGTCATTTGGGCAATAGTGGCAGTAGCAAAGTTATTAGTTGAATAACGAACATAAACCGCTTGGTCTGTAACTAAGCTGCCTGATAATGTAACCGATAAGTTTACTGCATCTCCAGCAAGCACTGAAGCAGCAAGCGGACTTTGAGTTGCGCCTGTATTTGAAGCAAAAGTTTGTGGAGCAGCACCTAACCTCATAGCTACATGACGTACTGCCGAGCCTGTCCATAAGGCTTTGAAAATATAACGGTCGCTTGTATTGGTACCAGTTATTTGTAATGCACCACCATTCCCGGAACTTCTTGTTTCTGGTGTATTTAAGGTCATCACTGTATTAGATGCAGGCCCATATTCTGTACTACCGAAACGGAATCGCCAAAAACGATCACCAGCAAGCTTAGATGAAGTTATCCAACGGAACGTTCCATATACGGTATCACCTACCGTATTGTTGGCATTTGCAATAGTCCAAGATTGTGAACCATTGTTAGGAGTTAACATATTAAAGTTATCCCCTACGAAACGAACTGCATTAGTAGTTGTATAAGAATAATTTGAACCGTTGTTACTATTCAAATTAATGGTATGTAAGTCTGCATCAGAACCTGATATTGTTAAACCAGACCTTGAGGTAAAGAAATAGTATTGAACAGTTACGTTAGGAACATTAACTGTGGAAGGGATATTGGCTGTATAAACATTACTACCAGCGTGAGAACAAGCTACAACGGTTGAAGTAGTAAAACCATCATTAGTGTAACGAACATATACACCTTGCCCTCCCTGAATGACACCCGATAATGGAGCAGAAACTGCTACTGTACTTCCCCAAGCTACAGAAGCACCACTTGGGCTTTGTGTTGCATTGGTTGTACCACTAAAGGTTTGTGGAACACCATCAAGTTCTAAAACAAGACCTCGTGGGTTATTACCTACTGAACCTGAAGATTTGAAAACATAACGTTTAGTAGAAAGTGCACTGAAAAAATAAGCTTTACCACTTCCAGTTGTTAGATTGAAAATGGATGAAGTGCCTACATTTATGTCTACAGCACCATTAGGACCAAATTCAGTACCACCACCATCTCTAAAGCGGAAGAATTTATTACCATCTGTACCAACACTTTGGGCAACAACTAAATTTGTTCCAGCAATAGTTGACATTGAGGCTCCAGGAGTTCCCCAGCTATTGTTAGGTGGATTAAAATCCCCTGACCTTAATTGCGTTGGCGATTGTGCAAACACATTTACCGCCGTAGTTACAGCGAGTATAAATGTGGTTAGCGAAATCTTAAAAAAGCTGCTGGTTAATATACGAGTGTAGAAACTGCGCATAGGATTGTTGTTTACTTTGGTTAAATATCAGGTGTTTTCTGCAAGGAGAACAGACTTGGTGTAGTATATAGCCTATTCAACTAACAAAGTTAATAGCTAAATTGTACTTTTTCAATACTAAAGATAATTATTTGGTTTTTTGTTCAGATATAAGTTTAAAAAGTAGGAGCCCAACTATTTGATAGTTGGGCTCCCTGTAATTTGGCTTTCTAAGATTACTTCTTCTCAGCTTCTAAGGCCTCTAATTCCTTTTTGAATTTTGCTGAGTTAGCCTTGTCATCTGGCTGCTTATACATAGAGTAAAGCTGTTCGTAAACATCCCAAAGGGTTTGAACATAGTTCTTATCTTTTGGAGCAGCTTCATAGGCCTTTAAGAAATAACCTAAACTTGTAGTATAGCGCGACTTAATCTCAGCCCTTAGTTTCTCGTACTTATCCTTAGGCGGATTCATAGGTAAAGAATTGTATTCCTTAACAAATGCCGAAGCATCGTTAATATAGTTTACACCTAAGTTAAATTGAGCTCCTGCGTTTTTAGGATTAATCTCAATAGCGCGTTGGTAACTCTTTAACGACTTCTTCTTAGTATCAGCAGCAAGGATTTTGTTCTTTTCCTTCTTTGCTAACTCATCGTACATTACTCCTTGGATAAAGAATAACTGGTCGTTATTTGGATCAGAATCAGTTAGTTCTTTCGCTTTTTGAAGTGCTAAAGAAGTGTCGCCACGCTCTAAGTAATAGTTCAACTCTACCTTTTTAAAGCTAGGCTCTAGTGGATAAATACGGTTAGCTTCTTGAACGAAAGAAAGTAACTTATCGCTTTTATCGGCTTCTAACTTAGCAGCAATGGCGTTAGCTGCTTGTACATTACTAATACCAACGGCTGCAAATTCTCTGTGGTTAACAATAGCGGTATCAATTTCGCCACCGTCAATAGAGTTCATGATGCAAAGCAGGTATGAGTTATCAAAGATTACGCTATCAATCTGATCCTGACCTACTGCACCTGCAATGTTCATAATCATTTCGTAGTGCTTACGAGAGGCTACAAACTCCTTTTTATCTCTAAGGGTTAGCCCAAAGTTGTACAAGGCAGGTGGCATAACCTTTATTAGGTTATAAATAGCAGTTTGGAAATAGGCGCTTTTTTTGTTATCCTTTTCTAATTGGAAAACTTTAACATAGTTATCAACTGCCACTAAACCAGCACTATCTCCACCCACTTTACCTATTTCAGGGTCTTGTGAGCGGGCAATGTTCGCATAGATATCTGCACGAGTACTGTAATATTTTACCGTGGTATTAACCTTAGCTACTTTGCTGGCTTTATCTATACTTATTTTAGCCTTCAAAATTTCCTTTGGGGCTTGTAGCGATTCTTTGTTTTGAAGAATTGCGTTTGTCAAATCCATTGACGATTGCCCCATTACTGCTCCTGATAGAGCTGTAGTTAAGGCTATGAGAAGTATTCGCTTCATTTTGAATTGAATAAAAGTGAAGGTGTTTATAGGTTAGACAGTTGTTTCTGGATTAGGTTGCCCTTCTTCTGAATTATTTTCAGTTTCGGTAGTACCTCCTTCAGTAGTTTCATCAGTAGCGTTTGCTGCTTCTTCAGCGGCTTGTGCTGCGGCTAGTTCTTCTGCTTCACGTTCGGCAGCTTCTGCTAAGCGCATTTCCTCACTGATTTCAATCTTAGCAACTGACGAAATTTCGTCTGTATCACTTAGTTTAATGGCTCTTACCCCTTGGGTATTACGTCCCATTACTCTAAGCTCATCTACATCCATTCTAATAATGATACCAGATTTATTGATAATCATTAATTGGTCAAAGTCAGTAACATCTTGAATAGCAACCAATAAACCTGTTTTATCGGTAATATTCATGGTTTTCACACCTTTGGTACCTCTGGATGTAATTCGGTATTCGTCTATTTCAGAACGCTTAGCATACCCTTTTTCCGATACTACAAGTAGGGATTTGGTATTATCTTGAACGCAAACCATACCTACTACAATATCCGTTTCGCTATCCATTGAAACACCTTTTACGCCAGTGGCGGTTCTGCCCATCGGGCGAACTTGGGTTTCATTGAAACGCACTACGTAACCAGAACGCTTAGCAATAAGCACTTCGCTTTCGCCTGTGGTCATTTTAACGTCAAGTAGTTGGTCGTCATCGTTAATATTAATAGCGATGATACCATTTACTTTCGGACGGCTGTAGGCTTCAAGGGTTGTTTTCTTGATGGTACCTTTAACAGTACACATCAATAGGTAGTGATTATTAATATAATCAGGGTCTTTCAGGTTCTTCACATTGATAACAGTACGAACTTTATCGTCTTTATCAATTTGAATCAGGTTCTGAATTGGGCGGCCTTTGCTGTTCTTGCTACCTTCTGGTAAGGCATAAACCTTCTCCCAGAATACTTTACCTTTTTGGGTAAATATTAATAGGTAGTTGTGCATGGTTGCAATGAACAAGTGCTCCGTAAAGTCATCGTCCTTAGTGGCAACACCACGGCTTCCTACACCTCCCCTACTTTGGGTACGGTATTCAGTAAGTGGGGTACGCTTGATATAACCTGCATGAGAAAGGGTAATAACCATTTCATCATCGGCAATAATATCTTCAATGCTAATATCATCGGCAGCGTGGACTATTTGTGTTCTGCGCTCATCGCCAAAGCGAGACTTAATATCGTCTAGCTCGGTTTTGATGATTTCATAACGGCGAGGTTCGTTGGCAAGAATATCGTTCAAATCGGCAATGGTTGCCATCAGTTGATTGTATTCTTCCTGAATTTTATCACGCTCAAGTCCAGTTAGGCGTTGCAAACGCATATCCAAGATAGCTTTTGCCTGTATTTCGCTTAATTCAAAGCGGGCAATAAGTCCTTCTTTGGCTGCCTCTGGGTCTCTACTTTCACGGATTAACTTAATTACCTCATCTAAGTGATCAAGAGCAATTAGTAAACCTTCTAAGATATGGGCACGCTTTTCAGCTTCTGCTAGTTCGTACTTGGTTCTGCGTACAATTACTTCGTGGCGGTGTTCCACAAAGTAATGAATCATATCCTTTAAGTTTAGTGTTTCCGGACGACCTTTTACAAGAACAACGTTGTTAACACCAAAGCTACTTTGTAGCGGAGTATGCTTATATAATGTATTAAGAACTACCTGAGAGTTGGCATCTTTCTTAAGGTCAAAAACAACCCTAATACCATCTCTATCAGATTCATCGCGCAAATCGCTGATGCCTTCTAATACCTTATCGTTAATCATTTGCCCGATTTTCTCTACCATATTCGCTTTATTAAGCATATATGGCACATCGTGGAAAACGATTTGCTCTCTACCAGTTTTGGTCGTTTCAAATGAAGAGTTTGCTCTTAAAACTATTCTGCCACGTCCGGTTTCAAAGGCATTCTTAATACCATTGTAACCATAAATAGTAGCACCTGTAGGGAAATCTGGACCCTTAACAAACTGCATCAATTCGCTAATGGTGATATCTCTATTATCGATATAAGCTTTTATGCCATCCACAATTTCATTCAAATTGTGAGGTGCCATATTGGTAGCCATACCTACTGCAATACCGCTGGTGCCGTTCACCAAAAGGTTAGGCAGTTTACCAGGAAGTACCGTTGGTTCCTTTAAGCTATCGTCGAAGTTCGGACGGAAATCCACCGTTTCTTTATAAATATCGGCAAGCATTTCATCGGCAACACGCTTTAAACGAGCTTCCGTATAACGCATAGCCGCAGGCGAATCGCCGTCAATTGAACCGAAGTTTCCTTGTCCGTCCACTAATGGGTAACGTAAGCTCCAAGGTTGGGCCATACGCACCATAGCCTCATATACAGAACTATCGCCGTGAGGGTGGTATTTACCCATTACCTCACCAACAATACGAGCGCTTTTCTTGTAAGGCTTATTATAGTTTACGCCAAGTTCTTCCATACCGAAGAGTACGCGGCGGTGTACAGGTTTTAAACCATCACGAACATCGGGAAGTGCACGAGACACGATTACTGACATAGAGTAATCAATGTAGGCACCCCTCATTTCGTCTTCGATATTAATCGGGATAATATTCGAGTTCTCCATTTATTAGGAATAATAAAGCCACCTGCCACAGAGCAGGTATTTTTTTCCGAGTGGCAATTTAGTGTTATGAATTGGCTAATGAAAACACTAAGCTGTTTTTTTCGTAGTAAACGTTCTAAAGGCGCGCTAACCGTGTATATTTACACCATTAATACACCCCTACCATAATAATCGCTTTCCTCAAAATGAAAGATATCACGATGATTATTGGTGCAAACGGACAGTTAGGTACAGAAATTAGCGCAGCATTGCGAGAATTAACGGGTGCCGATACGGTTATTTGTACCGACCTAGCTGCTCCCACGGCTGCACTCACTGAAAAAGGACCTTATTTGCAATTAGATGTTACTAATGCCAACATCCTAGCAGAAGCAGTAAGCAAATATAAGGTTACCCATATTTATCATTTAGCGGCTTTGCTAAGTGCTAGTGGAGAAAAGAACCCTGATTTGGCTTGGAAAGTGAATATGGAAGGAACCTTGAACGTGCTAAACCTCGCCAGAGAGAATAAGCAGATCAAGCAAATATATTTCCCTAGTTCAATTGCTGTTTTTGGTCCAAATACCCCAATTGAAAATACCCCACAGTTTTCAGCAAACGACCCTACTACTATGTATGGCATTACTAAGTACACAGGCGAATTGCTTTGTGCTTATTACAATGCCAAGTTTGGGGTAGATGTTCGTTCCTTACGATATCCAGGAATTATCAGCTGGAAAACCCCTCCAGGTGGCGGTACAACTGATTATGCAGTAGATACTTATCACCATGCGGTGAATAATGAGCCTTATACTTGTTTCCTGAAAAAAGACACCTTCTTACCAATGATGTATATGCCTGATGCCATTAAAGCAACTTTCCAGTTGATGAATGCACCAGAAGACACATTAAGTACAAGATTGGCTTATAACCTAACTGCCATTAGCTTTAGTCCTGAAGAGCAAGCTGCTTCTATTAAGAAGTATATGCCTGATTTTCAGATTAGCTATGAACCAGATTTCCGTCAAGCAATTGCCGATAGCTGGCCAAATAGCATTGACGATAGTTTAGCAAGAGCCGATTGGGGTTGGAAACCAGATTTCGACCTTGATGCTATGAGCAGAGATATGCTCGATAACCTTTCAAAACTAAAACACCACGAAAATAACCTTGAGGCTGTAAATAGCTAACTTAAGGGTATTAAGTCGCTATAAAAATCTATAATTTTCGGGCGAAGTAATTGAGGTTACCTAACCCGATTTTTTACAACTTTATTATGAGTGAATTAAACAATGCAATGGCGAAAGCCTTTGAAGTGCTAGACCGTAAAAACGAAGAAGCCTTATTAGGTGGTGGCGAAAAAAGGATTGAAGCACAACATAAAAAAAACAAACTAACTGCCAGGGAAAGAGTAGAGTTATTATTAGATAAAGGCTCTTTTGAAGAAATAGGCAAGTTTGTAATGCATCGCTGTAAGGACTTTGGCATGGACAAAGAACATTACTTAGGCGATGGTGTGGTTACAGGCTATGGTACTGTAAACGGACGCATTGTTTATGTTTTCTCACAAGATTTTACTGTGTTTGGTGGTGCGCTTAGCGAAACCAACGCTGAAAAAATTATTAAAGTAATGGAGTTGGCCACCAAAAATGGTGCGCCAATCATTGGCTTGAACGATAGTGGCGGTGCTCGTATTCAAGAAGGGGTACTTTCATTAGCTGGTTATGCGGATATTTTCTATCGCAACACCTTGGCTAGTGGGGTTATTCCACAGATATCGGCCATTATGGGACCATGCGCAGGTGGTGCGGTTTACTCCCCTGCCCTAACAGACTTTATTTATATGGTAGAAAATACCAGCTTTATGTTTGTTACAGGTCCTAACGTAGTGAAAACCGTTACCCACGAAGATGTAACAAGTGAAGAACTGGGTGGTGCTGCAACGCATAGTACCAAGAGTGGTGTTGCTCATTTTACTGCACCTGATGAGGTGGCTTGTATCAATGGCATAAAGCAATTACTAAGTTATATCCCGCAAAACTGTGAGGAACAACCTCCAGTGTTGCCTTATGAAATACAAGGCGAAGAGTTAAGACCAGTATTGAATACTATCATACCAGAGTCGCCAAACCAACCGTATAATATGTTGGAAGTGATTGAAGGTATTGTGGACGACAATAGCTTTTACCAAGTAGCTACCAACTATGCTGAAAACATAGTTGTAGGTTTCGCCCGTTTGGCAGGTAGAAGTATTGGTATAGTGGCCAATCAGCCAGCGGTATTGGCAGGAGTATTAGATAAAAATGCATCAGTTAAAGCAGCGCGTTTTGTACGTTTCTGCGATTGTTATAATATACCACTTCTTGTTTTGGAAGATGTACCTGGCTTTATGCCAGGAACCGACCAAGAATGGAACGGTATCATTACCCACGGCGCTAAGTTATTGTACGCGTTCTGCGAAGCAACAGTACCAAGAATTACGGTGATTACCCGTAAGGCTTATGGTGGTGCTTACGATGTAATGAATAGCAAGCACATAGGTGCTGATATGAACTTTGCTTGGCCAACTGCAGAAATTGCAGTTATGGGTGCAGCAGGCGCAGCAGAGATTATCTTCAAGCACGAAATCCAATCGGCCGATGATAAAGTAGCCAAACTACAAGAAAAGGTAGATGAGTACACCACTAAGTTTGCCAATCCTTACCGTGCAGCGCACCGCGGCTATGTAGATGAGGTAATTAAACCAGAAGATACCCGCCGCAAATTGATACGCTCATTTAAAATGCTAGAGAATAAGGTAAGCAACCTCCCAAGAAAGAAACACGGAAACATTCCATTATAAAAAATACCAACGGCTACTGAGAAGTAGCCGTTTTTTTGTAACCTTATCTATACCAACCCTTTAACTTTACCAACCCTTCAACAGTTTCAGGTAATAGATAGCGGACACTCTTATCAGCTTTAATTTGCTTGCGTACAAATGTGGCGCTGATATCGAGCAAAGGAGCGTTTACTTTGATAATGCTAGGGTGATTATCTAACGGTCCTTCGGTGGCGTGGGGACGGGGATATATGTATATCTGGTATTCTTTTAGCAGGCGATCCGCATCTTTCCATTTATGGAGGTGGGTAAGGTTATCGCCACCTAAAACCAAGCAAAACTCTTTATCAGGAAACTTTTCTGCCAAAGCATCTAAAGTAGTGATGGTATAACTTGGCTTTGGCAAATGAAACTCAATATCTGATACTGCAAAACGAGGATTGCCCTCAATAGCCGCTTGCACCATATCGTACCTATCGAATTGGTGGAGCAGGTCTTTATCAGATTTAAAAGGATTTTGTGGACTTACAACAAACCAAATTTTATCAATATCGGTAAGTTCTAATATGCTTTCAGCGACAATTAGGTGCCCGGTATGAATAGGATTAAACGAACCAAAATATAAGCCTATTTTCATAGCAAGTGTTTTTAAACCAATGGCTTAGCCAACCATTCTTCAATAATGTTTTCCACATTTTGAAGGGTTTGAGTAAGGTCGTCGTTTACCAATACCATATCAAACTGATCCATAAATGATTGCTCGAACTTCACTTTAAATAGTCGCTTACTTATGGCGTCATCACTTTCAGTACCTCTAGAGCGGAGACGTTGTTCAATTACCTCTAAACTTGGTGCCTTTACAAAAATAGCCAAGGCCTTATCGCCATAATATTTCTTAAGGCTAAGACCACCTTTAACATCAACATCGAACAGCACGTGTTTTCTATGATCCCAGTTGCGTTCGATTTCGCTTTTTAAGGTTCCGTAAAATGCACCTGTGTAAACTTCTTCCCACTCAACAAAATCGCCTAATTCAATATGATGCTTAAACTCATCTGGCGTCATAAAGTAATAGTCTTTTCCGTGTTCTTCGTTTCTGCCTCTTTTATCACGAGTACAAGCAGAAATACTAAAGCCAAAGTGAGCAAAATTGGCTAATAGATGTTTCACAATCGTTGTTTTTCCTGAACCAGAAGGTGCAGAGAATATGATTAAACGACCGTCAAATGAAGGAGAATCAGACATTGAAAACAGGAATAAGGGTGCAAATTAAGAGGCTTGCACCATAGTTTTGCCTAATGGTTTTGTTTTTTTCTGATTTTGTTCGTTTTGTCTTCTTCCCCAAGCCAAACCGAAACCGACTAAAACAACAATGGTGCCCATCCAAAGCAAATTAATCATTGGCTTTTCTAGCACTTTCAGAATAATCCAATCCTTTTGGCTGGTATTTACACCAAGTGTAAATTTCTGGGTAGCAGGGTCAATATTTATCAAGGTAAACTTTAAACCAAGTTCTGGAACCGTTTCCGAAATTCGACCTACTTGGTTACCACTTACCACAAATTTAGGTTCAGAAATGTAGTTTTGGTCTTCTCCGAATATGCGGATTACTGCTTTTACAGCCGCATCGCCTGGTTCAATTTTAACATTGTCAATATCTGGCACCTGAACAACTTCTACTAATTGAGCAATAAAGTCGTTTGCAATAAAGGTATCGCCAATTGCAACAGTAAATTCTTCAGTTGGGCTCCATTCCTTTTCTTCATCAGGTTTTGGAATACTACTTACGTGGCTATATAAATCGCGCTTCCAGAATTTCTTCACATCAGGAGAAGCTAATAAACCCATATTCGGATTTACTTGCGCCCTTGGGAACAACATAAAAGTATCCTTTTTGGAGGCGTACTGAACTGCGTAGTAGGTGTTTTCTGGTTCAATTTCTACGGTATCGCCTTTCTTGAAGTATTGCTTATCGTTATAGGTCAATGGACCTCTACAAGTCATTAAATACTCATCATTTGTAGGGGCTAAAAACTCCTTCTTTACATAGGTAGGGAAGTTTTTTACCGCATAACAATCGCCTTTGTATTGCAGGTTGTACTCACCCATTTGGGTCTTAGAACTTCTCCATAATAAAACGTTGTCACGGTTTATATCTTCGGTAAACTCCTTACGATAAACCAACCCTGAATTATTCAGACTTATTACTTTACTAAATCCACTAGAGAATAGAATGCCAACCAGCATCATTGCCACTCCAATGTGGGCGATGGCACCACCAGAAAGTTTCACATTGGTTCTGATAGTTTTCCAAAGCGTGGTTGTATTAATTAAGACAGAAAATATGCCGCCTAATAGTAAGGCGATATAGGTGAAGTTATCAATCTTGAAAATCGGAATTAACGCAGCGGTTCCTGCAAGTGCTATTAGCAACGGCCAAGTAAAAGGCTTATACCAAGTTTGGGCTTCTGCCCTGCCCCACCAGAATATCTGACCAATACTTGAAACTATGGCAATTGCTAACCCAAACCATAATTGCCAAGCACTATAAGTGGTAATTTGGTCAGCGGGAGGAGCCATATTCAGGTTTAGCCCGAATAGGTCACCTATTTTATTATATACTGGTATAGAAGTAAAGCTAAGTACTTGGAAGCTTGATAAGGTCAATACTAGTATTCCCATAAAAATCCAGAACTCACCTGATAATACCGGCATCTCTTTTGATTTTCCTGGGAAGCCTTTCCAACGAGCAGCAAATAAGGCGATTGCTAAGATTACGAAAGCCAATAAGTAAACCAATAGCTGACCGCTAAGTCCTAAATCAGTAAAGCTGTGCACTGAAGCATTCCCTAAAATACCCGATCTAGTTAAGAAAGTAGCATACAAAACCAAAAGGAAGGTAGCTACACTTAACAATGCTGAAATTTTAAGCAAGGTTCGGTTTTTGTTGTAACTCAACATCCCGTGAACGGTAGCTACTAAGGTTAACCAAGGAATATAAACCGCATTTTCGACAGGGTCCCAGTTCCAATAACCGCCAAAGTTTAAGGTTTCGTATGCCCAATAGGCACCCATCATAATACCTAGACCTAAGATACCTGAACCTGCAAGCACCCAAGGAAAAGCAGGTTTAATCCAACCGCTATAATCTTTGCGCCAAAGGGCTGCCATAGTCATCGCAAATGGAACGAGCGTAAGGGCAAATCCTAAGAACAAGGTTGGTGGGTGAATTACCATCCAATAATTCTGTAACAATGGATTTAATCCACGTCCATCTTCAGGGATATAATCAGGATTTACCCCGAAAATTGGCAGTTCAGGCATTGCCTCTCTAAGCAAAATAAACGGTGATGAACCTAGTTTAAAATCACCGATTACTGAACCTAAAATCATTGAGGCAAGGAAAGCTTGCACCCCGCAAAACACCACCATAATTGGGGCTTGCCACTTCAAAGGTTTTGCTAACAGAATAAATCCAAGTATTACGTGCCAAAAAATCCACAGTAAAAAGCTTCCCTCTTGTCCTTCCCAGAAACAAGAAATCATATACTCCGCAGCTAAGTGATTGCTGCTATGACTCCAAGCATAATGGAAACGATAATCGTGTGTATAAATAATGGTAAATAGCGAAGCTACAATGCCAAATACACTTAAGCCGTGTATGATAAAGCTGATATTGCCTAGCTTAAACCAGCTTTTCTTTTCTATCTCATTTTTAGATAGTTCTGCCCATAAATAACTAGCAGTAGCTAGTAGTGAGGCTATAAACGATATTACCACAAAAAGGTGGCCTAAATCTCCTATTGTCCAGTTCATTCGTAAAATAAAACGATAGCATTAACACAACTTGTAAAGCCAGTTGGTTTATCGTTTGGGTGTAATTCTTCACAAAGATACAACGAGAATAAAGGCCACCTTCCCTATTTTTAGGATTAAAGCTTAATCATTGGTACTTCAATCAACAAAACTTCTGCATTGCTATCGGCAATCAGGTTAATTTCCTCTGTATTGCTAATGCCCAAACCATCGCGTTGGTTTAAAGCAATGCCATTTACGGTTACATCGCCACTGATTACAAATAAATAAGCGCCTTGGTTAGCTCCGTGTAATGTATAACTTAATGCTTTGCCACCATCTAATTGAGTAAGGTTAAACCAAGCTTGTTGGTTAATCCACATAGCTCCGTCCTTTTCATCAGGACCAACAACGGTTTGCCATTGGTTTTTTCTGCCTTCTAAACCAAAGTGTTTTTGGTCATATCGTGGGGCAATATTTCTTTTCTCTGGCAATACCCAAATTTGAAGTAAGTTCAATTCAATGTCTTTTTCACCATTAAATTCACTATGCTGAATACCAGTACCCGCGCTCATAATTTGTACTTCACCTGCAGTAATTCTGCCATCAGTTCCAGTACTATCCTTGTGTGCTATGGTTCCACTTAATGGAATGGTCACAATCTCCATATTATCGTGCGGGTGCGTTCCAAAACCCATTCCACCAGCAATAATATCGTCATTAAGTACGCGCAAAGCACCAAAATGTACTCTGCTGTAATCTATATATCTGGCGAAGCTAAAGGTATGGAAGCTTTTTAACCATCCATGGTTAGCGTAGCCTCTGGTATCTGCTTTATGTAATACGGTTTCCATTGTTTCTAAGGTTAGAAGTGATATTTGATGTTTAAACATCAATTTTTATGCCAATGTTTTAGCTCATTTCACCACGGACAGGTTCTGACAGCATTCGGACAATATCAGCCTTGTTGGCATGCTGACCTAATACAAACATCATTTTAGTAATAGCAGCCTCAGTAGTAATATCACCACCGCTAATTACGCCCGCCAAAGCAAGGTGCTTGCTGGTTTCATAACGTCCTTGCATAACGGTACCACCGTTACATTGGCTTACGTTCATGATGATTAAGCCTTTATCAACCGCATTTTTTATCAGACTTAAAAACCAGTTCTCTGAAGGAGCATTGCCGCTACCATAAGTTTCTAATACCAAGCCTCTGATATTGGGCAGGTTTAATTGTGCTTCAACTATTTCCTTACTAATGCCAGGGTATAGCTTCAAAATACCGACCCTAACATCCATTTTATCGTGCACCTTTAACTGAGAAAAAGGTTGGTAGGGTTTTATGGCGCTATCATTATATATGATACGGATACCACTTTCAGCCAATGGTGGATAGTTCCTAGACTCAAAGGCACCGAATTGCGCGCTTTCTACTTTTCTTGCCCTATTTCCTCGAAGCAATAATGTACCAAAGTAAATACATACTTCAGAAACTAATGGTCGGCCATCCTTTCTGGCTGCTGCAATTTCTAGGGCAGTAATTAAATTTTCACGCGCATCGGTCCTTACCGCACCAATGGGTAATTGCGCCCCTGTTAGAATTACTGGCTTGTTTAATCCTTCTAATAAATAGCTTAAGGCACTTGCACTATAAGCCATCGTATCGGTTCCGTGGATAATTACAAAGCCATTATACTTTTCATAATTTTCTTGGATAAGCATTGCCAATGCTGCCCAGTGTGCAGGATTAACATTGGCAGAATCTATTAACTTATTGAAGGATATAACAGTAAGTTGATATCCAAACCTATTTAATTCTGGCATTCGCTCAAGAATTTGCTCAAAATCGAAAGGCACCAATGAATTGCCATCCTTTTCATACACCATTCCGAGTGTTCCTCCCGTGTAAATTACCAAGATAGATGCCTCAGGTGCTTTAGGAGAAGCTGTATTGATATCTACAACTCGATAATGTATTTGCTTGTAAAATAATCTCTTCATTGGTTAGGGAGGTGTAGGTAGTGGGTACTGGTAGGCTTAAAGTATGATAGAGTAAAATCAAAGACTTATTCTAATCGGAATAATTTGTTGGCATTTTTGGTAGTGGCTTCAGCAACTTCTTCAGAGCTTATTCCTAATACTTCTGCTAGTTTATTGGCGATTATTGGCAAATAAGCAGTTTCATTCCGCTTACCTCTATATGGTACCGGTGCTAAATACGGACTATCCGTTTCAAGAACTAAATATGGTAGCATATCAGCCGTTAAAACCTTGTCTAAGCCACCGTTTTTATAGGTTACAACGCCACCTATACCAAGGTAAAAACCCATTCCAATGGCTCGCTCTGCATCTGCTTTCGGACCTGTAAAGCAGTGATAAACACCTTGTAAACCTTTTTTAGTGTATGGTTCAATTATATTCGCAGCATCTGAAAAGCTATCTCTGCAATGTATGATTACTGGAATATCATAATCCAATGCCCACTGTAATTGAATATTTAAAGCCTCTTTTTGCTGGGAAACGTGAGTTTTATCCCAAAAGTAATCTAGTCCAATTTCACCAACGGCGGTAAAACTCCTCTTTTCAAGCCAATGCTTTACTGTAGCTAACTCTTCTTCAAAATTATCCTTTACTTCGCAAGGGTGTAAACCAATTGTAGGGTACATTACATTAGGATATTTTGCTTCCAATGCCAACATACCTTCAATAGTATTACTTCGTACATTAGGCAATACAACCTTTTGAACACCAGCCAATAACAGTCGGTTAATCATTTCGTCCCTATCCTCTGTAAATTGGTCAGAGTATAGGTGAGCGTGAGTTTCTACCAAATTCATACTGGCAATTTAAGGAAGGTGCCTTAATTTACCGTTTCTAATTATTAACAATGCCTATAAAACCTGCTGCTGCTGCCTTAAATCAGACCCCAATCGATTGGACCAATAATGTAAAGAACATTATTGAAGCTATTGCTTTAGCCAAAAACGAGGGTGCTAATCTGTTACTTACTCCTGAAATGAGTATTACAGGTTATGGCTGTGAAGATTTGTTTGCGGCAGACTGGCTTTACGAAAAGGCGCTTACCGTTATAGTAAATGAAATTGCCCCACAAGCAACTGATATACTGGTATTTGTTGGTTTACCTATGAAATGGAACAACCAGTGCTACAACTGTTTGGCGGGGGTATTAAATGGGAAACTATTAGGCATTACTGCTAAACAATACCTTGCCAATGGTGGGGTTTATTATGAACCTCGATGGTTTAAAGCTTGGGAAGCTGGTAAACTTGAAAGTATTGAAATACAAGGAGATACAATTCCCTTTGGAGAGGTGGTTTATGAGTATCAAAAGCAAAAAATAGGCATTGAAATATGTCAGGATGCTTGGGAGAAATTAAATCGACCTGCATATAGTTATGCTAAAAAAGGAGTTGATTTATTGCTAATAGCCAACGCAAGTCATTTCTGTTTTCAGAAGTACACAAATAGAGAGTTATTGGTTCAGGAAGCGGCGGACCTAGGCTTAGATACCATCTATGTAAATTTATTGGGCAACGAAGCAGGAACTCTGATTTTTGATGGCGATATTATTTACGCCAAGGCTTATGAAATAGTTAGTTATACACATGAAAGGTTTTCCTTTCAACAAGTTGAGGTGGCAACTTTTAACAGTGATTTAGCCTCCAAAAATGCCGATTTATCAAAAGAAGAAGAATTTAGAAAAGCAGGTGCTTTAGCTCTTTGGGACTATTGCCGTAAGAGTAATAGTAAAGGCTACGTACTTTCTTTATCAGGGGGTGCCGATAGTAGTTGTTGTGCTGTTTTAGTTGCTGAAATGGTAAAAGAAGCGGTAGAAGCCCTTGGTGAAGAGGCTGTTTACAAGGCTTTACGTTTCAATCCTGAATTACCATTGATACAACAAGCATTAGTAACTGCTTATCAGGGAACTGAGAATAGCAGTACTGATACTTATTTAAGTGCTAAAGGATTAGCTGAAAATATTGGTGCTACCTTCTATCGATGGGAAATAGGTGATTCAGTTAAAGAGGTAACCACTGCAATTGAATCTGTTTTAGGCAGACCATTAACCTGGCAAACCGATGATATAGCCCTCCAAAATGTTCAAGCCAGAGCGCGCAGTCCTTTTATTTGGATGCTCACCAATATTTCTGGTGGCCTTTTAATAACTACCAGCAACCGCAGCGAAGGCGATGTTGGTTATGCCACAATGGACGGCGATATGAGTGGTAGCATAGCCCCAATTGCAGGTGTTGATAAAGAATTTGTGCGCCATTGGTTGCTATGGGCTGAAAAAGAGTTAGGCTATTTTGGCTTGCATAGGGTGAATAACCTTGCCCCAAGTGCGGAATTGCGTCCCCTAGAAATGACACAGACCGATGAAGCCGACCTTATGCCCTACCCTTTATTGCGAGATATTGAATACCAAGCTATTAAACTGGGCAAATCGCCTTTGGAAGTGTATAGCAGTTTATCAAGTACCAATACCGCTAATCAAGAATTGTTAAAGAAAAGCATCACTAAGTTTTTTACCTTGTGGTCCAGAAATCAATGGAAAAGAGAACGAATGGCTCCTTCCTTTAATTTCGACGACTTTAACGTTTCTCCAAGAAGTTGGTATCGTTTCCCCATTTTAAGTGGTAGCTACCTTTCAGAACTAAAAGAACTTAATGCTTATGGAACTTAATCAAGTAATTGCAGCCTTAGAAAATCTATCTGATGATAGAGCTATTGTAATTGCCGAGCGTTTCGGATTAATAGCACAAGAGCGTTATTTAGGGGTTAATCGCACCAAATTAAAGGAGCTTGCCAAACAAGTAGGTAAATCTCAACCACTTGCAAACCAACTTTGGGATTGTGGTATTCACGATGCTAAAATGTTGGCTACCTATATATCTGAACCTAAAAAGATTTCTAAAGACCAACTAGAACAATGGATAACTCAGGTACATTCTTATGACGTATCTGATATGTTTGGAAAAAACATCATAGCAAAATCCCCTTTCGGACAAGAGTTATGCTTGTCTTGGTATCAGAACCCTGTTGAGGATTTTAGGCGTACAGTTTATTCAGCCTTATATGAAATGGCTAAAGATGCTAAGGTACCAACCAATTTCTTTTTGCCTTTCTTAACAGCCATTGAAGGTATGCAACAAGAAACAAATTGGGTTAAAGATGCTATGAATTTTGCCTTAATGACCATTGGTGGTAAGCGGCCAGAATTATTTGACCAATGTGCTGCAATAGCAACAAAAATTGGTGTAGTAGATGTGGACTATGGCGATACCAGCTGCAAAACCATTCAACCTACAGACTTCTTTAAAAGAAAAGCGGCAACAGCCTAAAATATGAGCTATATCTTAGAAATAGATAACGTAGTAAAAGACTTTGCCAACCATAGGGCTCTAGATAATGTATCGTTAAAGGTACCAAAGGGTTCTATATATGGGCTATTAGGTCCTAACGGAGCAGGTAAAACCTCGCTTATAAGGATAATCACAGGTATAACCCGTGCCGATTCTGGTACTATTACTTTTAAAGGCGAACCTTGGAACACAAACCACATTCCTCAAATCGGCTACTTGCCTGAGGAAAGAGGTTTGTACAAGAAAATGAAAATAGGCGAACAGCTTATTTATTTGGCTCAATTACGTGGATTATCTACTGCGGAGGCTAAAGAACGCATAAAACCTTGGGTTGAAAAGTTTGACCTTAAGGACTGGATGAACTCCAAAGTTGAAGACCTAAGCAAAGGTATGGGTCAGAAAGTGCAGTTTATTGCTACTGTTTTGCATAAGCCAGAACTCTTGATTTTGGATGAACCTTTCAGTGGTTTCGATCCTATCAATGCCAATATCTTGCGCGATGAAATTCTGAAAATGAGAAAAGAAGGTACTACCATTATCTTTTCCACCCACAGAATGGAAACAGTGGAAGAATTGTGCGACGATGTTTGTCTGATTAACAAAAGCACTAAAATTCTTGAAGGTTCTAAGGAAGCTATTAGGGCGCAGTACAGCAAAAACTTGTATGAATTAACCGGAAAAGGTATTTTAAACTTACCAGAAAGCAGTGAACTCATCATTGAAAAACAAGCTGATGCCTTTACCACTTGGCTATTTCGCTTGCCGGATGGTTTTTCTGTAAATAGTCTTATTGTACAGAATTTGAACAACTTGGAAATAAGGTCTGTTCAAGAAATGCTGCCAAATATGCGCGATATTTTTATTTCGGCAGTTACGAATACCCCAATTTACTCACAATCACATATCGAAGAATTTTCTCCTGAGGTTTAAACAATGCATCCAATATTATTAGTACTTCGCAGAGAGTTTTTGATTAGGGTAAAGAAAACCTCCTTTTGGGTCCTTACTATTGTTGCGCCTATTCTGTTTGCAGCGGTAAGTATTTTGCCAGGATTGCTTGCCTTAGTAACCGTTGATACCAAAAAGGTATTGGTTGTGGATTCAAGCGAATTGTTTTCAAAATCGTTAAAGGGAGACGATAAGCTAAGCTTCACTTTTTCTAAAAATACAAATGTAGATGAAGTTAAAAAGACCTACGATTCAGACGGATACGACGCCCTTTTATACATCCCTAAAATGACTATCGATAAAACGGAAAGTCCGTTTTTATACAGTAGCAACTCTTTAGGCTTTTCAACTGAAGAAAAAATTATCTCAAGTTTGGAGGATGAAATAAAAACACGACGATTAAATTTTGCAGGGATAGATCCTAAAAAATTGAAAGATATTGAGCCAGATATTAGCTTAACTACTAAAGAGTTAAGCCAAGAAGGTTCAAGTGAAAAAGATAAAAGCACAGGTGCTGCAACTGCAGCAGGCTATGTCTCTGGTTTCCTGATTTATATGTTTATTTTCATATATGGAAGTATGGTAATGCGTGGTGTGGTTGAAGAAAAAACAAACCGCATTATTGAAATTATCATTAGTACGGTAAAGCCATTTCACTTGATGATGGGGAAGGTTTTAGGTATAAGTGCAGTAGCTGTGGTTCAGCTATTAATGTGGGTAATCCTTACGATGGGTATAAGTTCTGGAGCTTCTGTTGCAGTGGCTTTAATGATGGGATCTGATAAAGTTGAAACTACTAGTATGATTAGTGCTCAATCTCAATTGCCAGCAAAAGCCGAATTAAAAAAGCAAACAGAAGAAAGCAGTGCAGATGTTTTGGCAGAAGTCAAAAAAGCTGCGGCAACCATTAATTTACCATTGATTGTAGCTTGTTTCTTGTTTTATTTCATAGGTGGATACTTGGTTTATGCTGGTCTATTTGCTGCCATTGGCTCTGCAGTAGATAGTGAAACCGATGCGCAACAACTCACTGGTCCTATTTCAATTCCTCTAATTATAGGCTTTATAGCAAGTCAAATTGTAATTCAAAACCCGGATTCAGTTTTAGGTATAGCGCTTTCATTATTCCCGCTCACTAGCCCAATTACGATGATGATGCGGATCCCATTTGGGGTACCAACCTGGCAAATCGTAACCAGTATGTTGCTTTTGATTGCTACCTTCATTGGTACCATTTGGTTGAGTGGCAGGATATTTAGAGTGGGTATTTTGCTATTCGGCAAAAAGCCAACTTGGAAGCAAATGATCGTTTGGGTTTTCCGTAAAGATTAAGCGATTGATTCAGGAAGTAATTACCCTTTTCCGTAAAGAAATAGCCCTAGAATATAGAAATAGGCAATCGGTAAGTGCAATACTATTGTACTTAGCAGGTACAGTGTTTATTGTTTACCTATCGTTTCAGCATAAGGCTAATCAATTGCAGCCAATAGTTTGGAATGCTTTATTCTGGATTATACAGTTGTTTATGGCGGTTACTGCCGCTACTCGTGCCTTTTCTGGCGAACGTAGTGGCAGACAGTGGTATTACTATTACATAGTGAATCCAAGAGCTTTGGTGTTAGCAAAGGCATTGTATTACAGTTGCTTATCTAGTGTGTTGGGTATTGCAGGTTTTGCGGTTTTTGCAACGGTTATTAGTAATCCTGTCCAAGATCTAGGGCAGTTCTTGGTTGCGATTGTATTAGGGCACTTTTCCTTTGCAATAAGTCTGACAATGACAGCAGGAATTGCTTCATTAGCGCAATCTAATACCACATTAATGCCAGTTTTAAGTTTCCCATTGCTACTTCCGCAGTTATTAATGACCCTATCAATCAGTAAAAATGCCATAGATGGTTTGGGTTGGGAGTTTATTGCCAAAGAAGTATCTATTCTAGCAGCAATTGCAGGAATTTTATTAATGGTAAGTCAGTTACTGTTTCCTTATTTATGGCGCAGTCAATCGAACTAAGGAATTAGATAATACGTTATCTTTGTAACTTAATAAATGCTTAAACAATGACCTTGAAAGCAGGCTGGAAACTACTGACCATTATACTGCTTATCTATACAGTAATTGCAGGTTTTCTGTTTCCAATTCCAGAATTACCTATCCTTTACGAATCAATTCGCAACTTATACTTCCACGTTACCATGTGGATGGCTATGATGGTAATGCTAATTACCAGCTTCGTTGCTAGTGTAATGTACTTATGGAAACCAAAACAAGGGTACGATTTAGTTGCTGTTGAAAGCACAAATTCAGCCTTAGTATTAGGTTCATTAGGTATAGTTACAGGTATGGTTTGGGCAACATACACTTGGGGCGAACCTTGGAGTGGCGATCCTAAACAGAACGGCGCAGCAGTAGGCTTGTTAATTTACTTCGCTTATATTGTACTGCGTGGTAGCTTTAAAGATGAACAGCAAAGAGCCAGAATTTCAGCCGTTTACAATATTTTTGCCTTTGCGGTTTTTATTCCTCTAATCTATATCCTTCCTAAGTTACAAGATAGCCTACACCCTGGCGATGGTGGTAACCCTGCCTTTAGTTCTTATGACTTAGATAGCAGAATGCGTGCGGTATTTTATCCTGCTGTAATTGCTTGGTCATTACTAGCTTGGTGGATAGCCGACCTTCGGATTCGTACCCGTAAACTTTCAGAATTATTGTAATGAACAAATTAATACTACTTATATTCCTACTGCTTACCCATTTCAGTATTCAGGCACAAGAATTGAATACAGATTCTGGTTTGGCAACCACAATGCGCTCTAATGGAAAGATCTATGTGGTGGTAGCAGTAGCCTTAACCGTAATGATAGGACTTATAGCCTATCTAGTTTCGGTTGATAGGAAAATTACAAAACTTGAAAAAAGCTTAAAAAAGTAACATGAAACCAATTCATATCATCGCTTTCCTAGTAATAGCCATCGCCATAGGGGTAATTGTTTCTACTCAAGGTGATGCGAGTACCTATGTTGATTTTAGCCAAGCCCAAGCTATGGCTAAAGAAGGTAATGGCGAAAAAATACATGTTGTTGGTGCTTTAAAGAAAGCAGAAGATGGAACGCCTATCATGCTTTTTGAACCTCAAGTAGATGCTAACTACTTTGCTTTTACACTTGTTGATGACAAAAACAAAGCATGTGAGGTAATTTACTACCAACCAAAACCACAAGATTTTGAGCGTAGCGAAAAGATAGTAGTAATTGGCGCTATGAAAGGCGAGAAGTTTATTGCCGATAAAATTCTGATGAAGTGTCCTTCTAAGTACCAAGAAAACAAGTTAGAAGTCCCTGCCAACAAAGAAGTGAAGGCATCTTTATGAAAACCTTAGTCATTGGTGCTTCTGAAAATCCATCACGGTATAGCAATATTGCCATCAATATGCTTATCGAATACAAGCACGAAGTGGTAGGTATTGGGGCAAAGGCAGGAACGGTAGCTGGGATTAAATTTGGAACAGAACAAGTAACATTTTCGGATATTGATACAGTTACTATGTATGTAGGTCCTCAAAATCAGGAGAAGGTAATTCCTTATGTGCTTGATTTAAAGCCAAGAAGAATAATTTTTAACCCAGGCACTGAAAACCAAATCTTTGCTCAGGAAGCCGAAAAGCAAGGTATTGAGGTGGTTGAAGCCTGTACTTTGGTTATGCTTAGAACAGGTCAGTTTTAACTAGAATTTAGCTTTGAAAATGAATAGGAAAATAGCCCTTTTTGGGCTATTTTTGTGTTTACAAAAGTTAAGTTTTCATTCATTAGAAACCCGTGTCAGAACAAAAAGCACAGTATTCGGCCGATAGTATCACCGTTCTAGAAGGATTAGAAGCCGTTCGTAAGCGTCCTGCAATGTATATTGGCGATATAGGCGCCAAAGGCTTACACCATCTAATATGGGAGGTTGTTGATAACTCAATTGATGAGGCCCTAGCAGGCCATTGCGATACTATAAAAGTAACCATACTCCCTGGTAATTCAGTTAGAGTAGAAGATAACGGTAGGGGTATTCCTACTGGTATTCACACCAAAGAAAATCGTTCTGCTTTAGAAGTAGTAATGACTGTACTACACGCTGGTGGTAAATTCGATAAAGATACTTACAAAGTGTCTGGTGGTTTGCACGGTGTGGGGGTAAGTTGCGTTAACGCACTTTCTACTCATTTACAAGCTACGGTGTATCGTGAAGGTAAAATTTTTCAACAGGAATATTCTTGTGGCGCCCCTCATTATGCAGTTAAGGTAGTTGGTGAAACTACAGATAGAAGAGGTACTACCATTGAGTTCACCCCTGATGCTTCTATTTTTACAACTGCAGAATACAACTACGTAACTGTTGCCAACCGTTTAAGAGAACTTTCGTTCTTGAATATGGGGCTAACCATCATTTTAACCGATGAAAGAGAGCAGTTAGAAGATGGTTCTTACAAAACCGATACATTTTTAAGTGCTGGTGGTTTAAGGGAATTTGCCTTATACGTTGATAGCACTAGAGATTTATTAATTCCAGATCCTATTTATATCTGTAACGACAAGCCGCCAATTCCCGTAGAAGTGGCAATGCTTTACAATAGCGGTTATACTGAAACGGTTTTGAGTTATGTAAATAACATCAATACCATTGAAGGTGGTACACACGTTGCTGGCTTCAGAAGGGCAATTACTCGTACTTTA
Source organism: Cytophagaceae bacterium (assembly GCA_027487695.1). Taxonomy (GTDB): domain Bacteria; phylum Bacteroidota; class Bacteroidia; order Cytophagales; family Flexibacteraceae; genus JAIYDB01. The sequence continues at coordinate 26,289 of JAIYDB010000126.1, forward strand.
AAGAGTTACGCAGAAAAAAGTGGTCTTCTTGAAAAAGCAAAAGTTGAAATTACCGGCGACGATTTCCGTGAAGGTTTAACTACCGTAATTTCTGTAAAAGTTCAAGAGCCTCAGTTTGAAGGACAAACTAAAACTAAGCTAGGTAACTCAGATGTTGCTGGTGCTGTTGAAACCGCAGTAGGTGAAGTACTAGAAACTTGGTTACAAGAAAATCCTAAAGATGCTCGTACCATTGTTAACAAGGTAATTTTAGCTGCTCAAGCTCGTATTGCTGCCAAGAAGGCACGTGAAATGGTGCAGCGTAAAAATGTACTTACGGGTACATCGTTACCAGGTAAACTAGCCGATTGCTCAGAAACTGATCCTTCATTGTGCGAATTATACCTAGTGGAAGGTGACTCAGCAGGTGGTTCTGCTAAGCAAGGTCGTAACCGTGCATTCCAAGCTATTCTGCCTTTAAGAGGTAAAATCCTAAATGTAGAAAAAGCACAAGAGCACCGCATTTACGATTCAGAAGAAATTAGAAATATGATCACTGCTTTAGGTGTAACCTTCGGTACCGAAGACGATGCCAAAGCTTTGAATATGAATAAACTACGCTACCATAAGGTAATCATTATGACCGATGCCGATGTGGATGGTAGCCACATTAGAACGCTTATTCTTACTTTCTTCTTCCGCTATATGAGGCAATTGATTGAGCAAGGGTATTTATATATTGCTCAACCACCACTTTACTTAGTGAAAAAAGGTAAAGATGAACGGTACGCCTATACGGAAGAACAACGTAATATTTATGTTCAGGAAATGGCTAAGGATGGAAAAGTAGAAAACGTTGGTATCCAACGCTATAAGGGTCTTGGAGAAATGAACCCAGAGCAGTTATGGCAAACTACTATGAATCCAGAATTCAGAACCTTAAAGCAGGTAACTATTGATTCAGCTGCTGAAGCCGATCACTTGTTCAGTATGTTGATGGGCGATGAAGTTCCACCTCGTAGAGATTTTATCGAGAAAAACGCACGTTACGCTAATATTGATATTTAGTCTGTTAGACATAAACTTTAAAATTGGGGGTACTTCGGTATCCCCTTTTTTATGAAGTTTAGCTTTTGGACTTGTAACACTTGACCGATATTTCAGTTAAAACAGTATGTCTTTTTCAATTGATGCTGCCCAAATAGCCCAAGCCGAAACTCGTTTTCGTGCCAATCTTATTCAAACTGCCTTAGGCTTTAAAGCAGTAATGCTTATGGGTACACATAATAAGGAAGGAGTAAATAACCTAGCCATTTTTAATAACTTTATCCATATTTCAGCCAATCCACCTGTAATAGGGGTGCAGTTCAGACCTGCGAATATGGAACGCCATTCTTTAGAAAATCTATTAGCTACAGGCTATTTTTCATTGAACCAAGTTCCTGAAAGTTATTGGAAGCAAGCTCACCAAACTTCAGCCAAGTATGATGCTGATACCTCAGAATTTGAAGCTTGTGGATTTACCCCAAAATTTCACGCAAACTTTCTTGCGCCAATGGTTGCTGAAAGTCCCCTTTCAATGGTGTTAAAATTTCAGGAGCAAATTCCATTAGGCACAACAGGGGTAACTTTGGTATTAGGTGAAATAGTGTATTTACAAAGTAATACTGCTCCCCTACCCGATGGTTTTATTGAACCAACAGAAAATAATATCATTACCTCAGCTGGTGCCGATGGATATTATACGGCACAAAAAAAGGGCAGACTTTCGTATGCCCGCCCTTTTGAAGATTTATCGGAAATTTAGACTAAGCTTCCCAAACTGTTACAGGCATTTCACCTTCAATTGTAATTACTAATTTTAAAGGATTAGGAACTAAAGCCAATCGGCTTTCTTTGCCTTCATACTCATCTACAAAAATGCGTACGCCTTTAATTCCAGTAAAGCTATAAGTAGGAATTTCAG
>JAIYDB010000063.1 GCA_027487695.1 Cytophagaceae bacterium
GGTGATATTAGTGGTTGTTATAGGTCTTTTGTACTTGTTTACAGCACGTTAGCTCAAATGTTTAAACTATGTTTAAACCAAAAAAATAAGGCACTTAGAATCGCTCCTAAGTGCCTGATAATCAAGTGATCCCATTTGGATTCGAACCAAAGACCTACTGCTTAGAAGGCAGTTGCTCTATCCAGCTGAGCTATAGGACCATCCTTTAGTTGTTTAGCTTTCGCCTTACCCCTATTTCGGATTGCAAAGGTAACAGGTACTTGCGCCTTTTCCAAAAACTTTTTAAGCCTTTTCTTTGCTTTTTTTAAGTCTTTACCTCGGTTTACATCGTAAGTTTGTGGTAGTTTTATTTACGTTTGCTCACAGTGAAAAATATCGAGGAAAAGGAAATGTCGTTTTTAGACCATCTGGAGGAACTCAGGTGGCACTTAATCAGATCGTTAGCTGCTGTAATTGTATTTGCGGTGCTTGCTTTCTTGAATAAGGAAATTCTGTTTCACGATATTATACTTGCTCCTACTCGTGCCGATTTCTGGACCTACATCAAGTTTTGTGAGTTAGGTAAGCTTACTGGCTTCCCTGAATTGTGTGTGGAAAAAATGAACTTCATCATCCAAAACCGTACGGTGATGGGCCAGTTTACTACTCATATCACCATTAGTTTTGTGGCTGGCTTGGTGATTGCCTTTCCTTATGTGTTTTGGGAGATTTGGCGTTTCATTAAGCCTGGCTTATATGATTTAGAAGCCTCTGTTACTAGCGGAGCGGTGTTTTGGGTAAGTGTTTTATTCCTGACTGGTACTGCCTTCGGATATTTTATTTTAGCGCCTATATCGCTTAACTTCTTAGCTAATTACGTGATTGACCCCACTATTGAAAACCAGTTCGATTTGCTAAGCTACATCAGTATGATAACCACTTTGGTTTTGGCTTGCGGACTTATGTTCCAGTTACCAATGGTTATTTATGTGCTTGCTAAGTTTTCAATTATTAAAGCAAGCGGTTTAAAAGCATTACGCAGGCATTCAATAGTAGTTATTTTGTTGATTTCAGCTATTATAACCCCAACCAGCGATCCGTTCACGCTTTTGCTAGTGGCCTTGCCGCTGTATATCTTGTATGAGACTGGTATTCTATTGGCATCAAGGGTAGAGGTGCGCCAAGCAAAAGGACAAGCCTAAAACGCTAATTCTGCAATCTTTTAAACTGCCTCAATTCTGGTTTTGAATTGGGGCAGTTGTTTTTGATGGTGGTTCTTTTATTAGGATGGACTTGGTAATAGAGCAGGGGAGAGGTTTGTATGCTTGATTTATACATAATGCAGTATATCTAATACTTATAACCAATCATCAATTTATCACATACAAAAAAACCTGCCTTCGGAAAGGCAGGTTCGTGTACCACTAAGCTATCAGGATAATCAATCTAAGTGGGATTACTTAACAAGTAATTTGAAGGTGCCCTTCTTATTTCCTTGTTGTATATTAATCAGATAAAGTCCAGTTTGGTAACCAGAAATATCTAAAGTATTTGTAGGCTCGGCAATTGTGGTTTGCAAAAGTACTCTGCCTGCTAAATCGGTAATTGATAGGTTGGCTGCGCTTTCAACCGCTAAATTAACCTTCACTTGGTTAGTAGCAGGGTTAGGATATACCTGCACATCTGATATTGTAAGCTTTTCTTTTGAAGTAGTAACCAGTTGCCAAGTTCTGCGGGCGTTAGAAGTAGATCTTTGAATACCAGCAAGGTTCCAATCGGCAACTATACCTACGGGAATTGTTATCGTTTCTCCAATGGCTAAGTTAAATGGACCGTAGTTCATAACCATGCTTATATCGTCGCCAGGATCTACACTCGCACTTTGAATGGTATTACTAAGCGATATCCATTTCTCAGCCTTGGTAAAGCCATCGTTTATTTCAATGTTATTGGCTACTGTTGGGCCATTATTGAAAATTCCATAAGGCCTTGAAGCAATTCTAAAGTCTGGATTAAAAATTCCCATTAATCGGGAAACGCCAGAAGTACCAATCATTATCGCTAAGTTTTCAGATGGTCTTGAAACCATTCTGTCTATGGTGCCACCCGGACTAATATCGAAATCGGTAAAGAAACCAAAACGGAAGTTGTTCAGCGCACGGCGGCCATTATTGGTAATGGCATAAGTCATGATTATGAAATTACTATCGGCTTCGTACTTGGTATCATAAGCAGTTTGCACTACTGTTACTCCAAGTGGTTTTACAGCATTTCTATCGTCAAAAGTAGCTTCATAGCGTATTTGATTAACAGTATCCAGAGTTCTTCTGATAGGAGAAACAGGAACGAAATCTGAGTTGTAATTATAAACAGTACCTACAACCTGATTTCTTAGGTTATCGCTTAAGCTATCGGCACTCGTACCCATAAAAACTCCTGCTTCAAATAAGGCATTAAGGTTACGTAATCTAAATCCAAGACCTTTGGTAGTATCGTTAAATTCACCAAAGCCAAACCTACTGTTAGAAGTTATAGTAGTTGAAATATGAGTTTTGATTATATCAACTGTAGATGTGTTTAGCTTTAAAGGAATAGATACTGTACGAGTAAATCCTGCTGAATCGGTAAAGGTGGCAGTCATGTTAGGGTCATGATTTTCAGGAATAGCACCTCTGATAGCCAATAAAAACGGATTAGATTGGTTTCTAGTACCACCGAATTCAATTCTGCCAATATATAAACTATCAGAACTAACTAGAGAAACAAATTCAGAGTTTAGCCTAATGCGCATACCTGCCCTATTTGAAGAAGGGAAAAGCATATTAGTAACATTTCCTGTAACAATAATAGTATCGCCATCTTCTACCAAAGGCGAACCTTCAGAAGTGGCTGCTCTCGTTATTCGGTATTGAAAGGAAGGGAAAGTTTCTGTTAAAGCGCGATTGGCATTAATTCTGCCAGCACCAAGTTTATTTATAAAGTTGCGATTAGCTGGTAAATTATAAATATTATCGGCAGTGGCCTCTAGCTGTGCTTCTACTTGTGCTGGAGTCATCCACGGATATTTGCTACGCAATAACCCTGCTACCCCTGCCACAATTGGCGATGCCATTGAGGTTCCACTCATTTGCTCGTAGGTATTATCGAAGGTAGTGCTCAGAATACTTACTCCAGGTGCACTAATATCTACTCTTTCGCTGTAGTTAGAAAAGCCAGCTTTTCTATCTGTATCATTTAAAGCAGCTACTGAAAACACAAATGGTAAATCTGAAGGATAATGTGGTGTTTGTACATTATCATTGCCAGCTGCGGCTACTATAAACGCGCCTCTGTTCACTGTTGCAAATCTAATTACATCAGATGAAGCCGAACTAAACTGTGCGCTACCGAAAGAGCAATTAATCACTCTTGCTCCATTATTTGCAGCATAGGCAATGCCTTCATAACCACCTAATATAAATCCTGAACCACCAGCACGGGAATCATTATCAGCTGAAGCTTTTATTGGCATTGCTTTACAACCGTAAGCAACTCCAGCTACTCCTAATCTGTTATTGCCTGTTGCTCCTGATGTTCCGCCTACGTGTACACCATGGCTATTATTACTTCCTGTAACTCCAGGATTGTTATCTTCTGATGGGTTGTTGAAATCATTACCAGCAAAATCCCAACCTATAACATCATCAACATAACCATTAAGATCGTTATCAATACTATCTCCGGGGATTTCATCAGGATTTCTGTAAAAGTTATCAACTAAATCTGGGTGGTCAATATCGGTACCGCTATCAACTGTAGCTATAATAACATTACTAGAACCTGTGGTAGTATTCCAAGCATCATAAGCATCTATATTCCGCAGAAAGTAAGACTGACCTCCGGTAACCAAAGGGTCGTTTGTGATTACTGAAATCCTATCCCAGAAAATAGGTTCTGCGTATTCTACAGAACTTACCTGAAGGAAATCATTGATCATCGCCTCCAAATTCGTCATAGCCGATACTTTTAACACGAATATCGGATTCAAATCTACTGTCCTTTCACCATTAATAAAGGCTTGGGTAGGTACTTCGCAACCCCTGAAACGTTTGTAGAAATCTCTAACTCCCCATTTTTTAAACAAGGCGTCAAACTCAGTTGGTACAGTTCCTTTTTCAAGCAGCTTTCCATCTGCAACAGAAAACCTAACAGTAATTCTATCGTTGAAAAGCTCAGCAGTTTTAGGCATGGTGTATCGCCTAGGATTCAACGGTCCGCCTGCAAAAGCAGTATTCTGAACAGCTAAACCCACAATAAGCTGCAAGGCTATAATCGCAAGGGTAGTTTTTTTCGTAAACATTGGGAGTGGTGGTAGGCTTTAATAAGTAATCCTATATACTAAAGACAAATTTAATGCATCTTTAGTTGTACGGAACTTAAATTATTTAATGTTGTATGTGGAACGAAACAGAAAACCAATTATTGAAATCCTATGAGTTTGCCAATTTTATAGAGGCATTTGGCTTTATGACCAAGGTTGCCTTGCTGGCAGAAGCACATAACCATCATCCTTGGTGGAGCAATGTGTACAACAAGGTTGAAATACGCCTTTCAACCCACGATGCTGGAAATACAGTAACTCAAAAGGATAGAGACTTGGCTGCCGCTATTGATAAGCTCTTACAAAATCCTATTTAAGGAATTTGCATAAACTTATGTGTTTGCAAGCTAACCCTCCATTTTGGGTTGGCTTTTATATATTCTGTAATCAAAGGCATTACTATTTTAGTACGGTCCCATTCAGGCTGCAAAAATAATTTGCAATCAGGATTGACCTTTTGTGCCTCTTTTTCTGCCCAAGCAATATCTGATGGATGGTAAATCACCATCTTTAATTCGTGTGCTTTGGAATAATTTTCTTCAAGGGTTGGCTTAAATTTTTTGGGGCTTAAACAGAACCAATCCCAAGTGCCGCTATACTTATGAGCACCACTAGTTTCTATATGTGTACGCTTACCAGCTAGTTGAATTGCAGAAGTTAGTTGATCTAAATTGTGCATTAAAGGTTCGCCACCCGTAATAACCACAATATTACCAGCTACTTCCTTTACATTGTTAACTAGCTCATTTACAGAAATATGCGGATGTGCATTCACGTCCCAACTCTCTTTTACATCGCACCAATGGCAACCTACATCGCAGCCACCAAGCCTAATAAAATAAGCTGCATAGCCCTGCCAATGCCCTTCACCTTGTATTGTATAAAATGCTTCCATTACAGGAAGTGAAGTATCTTCAATCTTTTTCACTGTTTCCAGTACCATTCTGCAAAGTTGGTAAATAGCTTTCGTATTCTGTTAATTTTTTAAGGAAAGCTAAACTTGCTACCTTTACACCACGTTAAGCCTAAAAACACCAACTACCCTAAAAATATGGCAGTATTAACCGCTACAGAAGATATTGTGATTAACAAGCGCACCAAAGCCGATGAGTTTGTTGCTCCTGATTTTTACCAATTGGACGATTTATTAACCGATGAGCACAAGCTTATCCGCGATTCAATCAGAGAATTCGTAAAAAAAGAAATTTCGCCAATTATTGAAGATTGCTGCCAGAAGGCATACTTCCCAGAATATATGGTAGGTAAGTTTGGCGAAGTAGGTGCATTTGGTCCAACTATCCCTGCTGAATATGGTGGTGGTGGTCTTGACTACATTAGCTACGGACTTATTATGCAAGAAATTGAGCGTGGCGATAGCGGAATGCGTTCAACTGTATCTGTGCAAAGTTCATTAGTAATGTACCCAATCTATAAATTTGGTAGCGAAGAACAACGTAAAAAATACCTTCCAGGATTAGCAAGTGGTAAATTATTAGGTTGCTTTGGTTTAACTGAGCCAGATTTTGGTTCTAACCCAAGTGGCATGGTTACCAACTTTAAAGATATGGGCGACCATTATCTACTGAATGGTGCCAAAATGTGGATTAGCAATTCTCCAAAGGCCGATGTAGCGGTAGTTTGGGCTAAGAATGAAGCAGGCAGAATTAAAGGTCTGATTGTTGAGCGCGGTATGGAAGGTTTCTCAACCCCAGAAACACACGACAAGTGGAGCCTTAGAGCAAGCTGCACTGGTGAACTAGTTTTCGATAATGTAAAGGTTCCTAAAGAAAACCTTTTACCAAATAAAGATGGTTTAGGTGCACCAATGATGTGCCTAGATAGCGCACGTTTCGGTATTGCTTGGGGTGCTATTGGTGCTGCAATGGATTGCTACGAAAGCGCACGTAAGTATGCAATGGAGCGTATTCAGTTCGATAAGCCAATTGCTAGCTACCAGTTAATCCAAAAGAAATTAGCTGAGTTCTTAACAGAAATCACAAAGGCTCAGTTGCTTACTTGGCGTTTAGGTCTGTTGATGAACGAAGGCAAAGCTACAACTGCCCAAATTTCAATGGCTAAGCGTAACAACGTGGAAATGGCTATTAACATTGCCAGAGAAGCACGTCAAATACACGGTGGTATGGGTATCACTGGCGAGTATCCAATTATGCGCCACATGATGAACCTAGAATCGGTACTTACTTATGAAGGTACACACGATATCCACTTACTTATCTTAGGAAACGAAATTACTGGTATTCCAGCATTCAAATAGTAGTACAACTTTTAAAGCCCCTTAGCAGGAAATCTGATTTGGGGCTTTTTATTATGCCTAAACAAAAAGTTTTTCTTACTGGTAGTACAGGATTTTTAGGAAGCCACCTTGCAGAGGCTCTTTTAGGTGCAGGGTATCATCTTACAGTTTTGGTACGCAGTTCAAGCTTAGAAAAACTGAAGACTTTTTCTTGGAGCAATCAAGTTCAAGTAATTGAAGGCGAAATTTCAGACGTTAGCCTTTTGCTGGATTCAATGGCTAAGGTTGATATTGTTATTCATGCCGCTGCTTTAGTTTCGTTTATGCCTGCAGATGCTGATAACCTTGTTCGCACCAACGTAGAAGCAACAGCCTATATGGTAAATGCAGCTATTGAAACAGGTATTAAGCAATTCGTTTTTATTAGTTCCATTGCCGCAATTACAGGCAATAGAGGAGATTTGGTACTGGACCATAACTCCACTACCGACCCTAATATGCTCACTTCCAATTATGGGAAAAGCAAATATTTGGCAGAATTAGAAGTTTGGAGAGGCAATGAAGAAGGTTTACCCATTACCATTTTTAATCCATCATTAATTCTTGGCAACGGCAATTTAGAAGGAACTAGTTCGCCTTCTATTTTCAAGTATGTAACCGAAGAAAGACCATTTTACACACAAGGCACCATCAATTATGTAGATGTAAATGACGTAGTTAAGGCAGTTGTGTCATCTTTAGGGAATGAAAATGCTATCGGCAAACAATATGTTTTAAATAGTGGCACTATTACTAACCAAGCGTTTTTTACACAAGCTGCAAAAGGGCTTGGAAAGCGTGAGCCTCATATTGCCTTAAAGCCTTGGCAAACAGAAACCTTAGCTAGACTATCATTTTTCTGGCCACCGTTTTTAAAACGTCCTAAGTTTTTATCGCCTGAAACCCTGCGCAATGCCCATAGGCAAACTAAGTTTGATGGTAGTTTGGCTGAACAAGAATTTGGGTTTACCTACCAAACATTAACCCAAACCCTTGGTAGAATTTTACCTCAAATAGCCAAGCAAGTAGGAAAGAAATAGGCACTACTATTCTTTGAATCACACCATTTTTTGGCAATAATTTCTTAAAGCCGTATATTACAATAATTGTAGGCAGTATGCCTCGCATAGCCAATGTCAATATGTTAATTGATAGTTCAAATGCATTTACCAGACGATTCATATACTCCTTTGCCCGAAATACTTAAGTTGGTACAACAGTATGAAAGCAGCATAAATCAATCCCTTTCAAGCCGTTTTAGTGTAGATGATATCGTATCTATATTAGCCCATTATGAATTAAAGGAGGAGTATGAAGAAGCTAAGAATTTATCAGTTAAGGCATTAGAGGAATTTCCCTATCATATCAAAATTATTGAGGCCTACCTTTCAGTCTTAAGTTCAGATGCTGAATTTGAGCTTTTGATAGAATATGTGGAAAGAATAGAATTGCTGGTTCAGGTATCTGACCTTATAGTTTATCATAAAGCTTCTGCCTTGCAGGCAATGGGTGAAACCAAAGAGGCCATTAAGGAATTAAAGGAATATCTGGAAAAGGCAGAATCTAAATCGAATATTCTATTCCAGATAGGGGAGTTATATAAGCAAGAGGCGCAATACCTTGAGGCTCAAAACTATTATTGTGAAGCATTAATTGCGGATAGCAATAATTACGACCCTTTACACGAACTTCTGGTTTTCCATTCAGATATCAGCACGATAGATACGCTGCTTATCTTTATGGAAGAGCTTACTTCAGTATTTCCCCTTTCTAAAAATGCATGGTTTGGCTTAGGTTATTGTCAGCATAAGTTAGGTCTATTTGAGCCTGCTATTGAAAGTTATGATAATAGCATAGCCATTGACCCTACCGATGAAAAGAGCTGGTTAGGTAAAGGGCATTCTTTAATGAACTTGCAGAAGTTCGAAGAAGCTTACCAAGCATACCTTGAAGTATTTGAAATAGAAGGCGATAGCCCAAGTTTATTTGTTCATTTAGGGGCTTCCCAAGAACATCAGAAAAACTATTCAACTGCTATTGAATTTTATAAAAAAGCAATTCGCATTGACCAGAACTATGAAGATGCCTGGTATGGTATAGGTATGTGCTTCCTTTCTCAAGAAAGATACATGGAAAGCATGCACTATATTAAAAAGGCCATAGACCTAAATGCCGAACACGAACTTTTCTGGCTCGCACTTGCCCAAGCGGAATGGAAATCAGGAAATATTGTCAGTGCATTAGAGGCCTTTGAACAATCGTGCGAGTTAGATCCTGAAAATGCCGACGTTTGGTTGGATTGGAGTTTTATTTACTACGATCAGGGCGATTACGATAAGGCCATACATTTAATTATGGATGGCATTGAAGAATTGCCTATGGAAGCCGAGTTATGGTATAGAGCAGTAGTGTATGCTATGGGCTGTGGCAGATATAAAGATGCCTTGAACTATTTAGAAAATGCCTTACTTTTGGATTTTGAAAAGCATGTGGTACTTTTTGATTTCTTTAATGAAATTGAAACTCAAAAAACGTTATATAAACTCATCGAACAGTTTCGGATACGAAACCAATCTAATCAATGAATTTTACTTTAAATAATTTACCTCAGCGTAGCGTAAAACCCAGACATACAGGCCTTACTATGGTAATGGATAAAGGCCTAAGCGTAAGAGAAGCCGAAGATTTTGTATCGGTGGCTGCTGCATATACCGATATTATAAAACTAGGTTGGTCCACCGCCATGTTCACCCCAAACCTAAAAGAAAAAATAGCTGTATATAAAAATGCAGGCTTAGGGGTTTATTTCGGAGGAACTCTTTTTGAAGCCTTCGTGATAAGAAATCAAGTTCCAGATTACTTGGACCTTATTGAAAAATTTGAAGTTACCCACGCAGAAGTAAGCGATGGTAGCATAGAATTGGAACACGAGCGAAAGTGTGAATACATAAACCAGCTTAGCCAAAAGGTTACAGTATTAAGCGAAGTTGGCAGCAAAGACGCTGAAAAGATTATCCCTCCTTACAAGTGGATTGCCTTAATGAAGAAGGAATTAGCTGCTGGAGCTTGGAAAGTAATAGGCGAAGCCAGAGAAGGCGGAAATGTAGGCTTGTTCAGAAGCAGTGGCGAAGTACGCGAAGGTTTGGTGGAAGAAATACTTACTACTATCCCTTTTGAAGATATTATTTGGGAGGCCCCTCAAAAATCGCAACAGGTTTTCTTTATTAAGTTATTGGGAACCAATGTGAACCTAGGCAATATTAGTCCATCGGAAGTTATCCCATTAGAAACTATTCGATATGGACTTAGAGGCGATACCTTCTTTGATTTTATGGGCAAGTAGGTAAAACCAATATTGCCTTATATACCACATTAGAAAAGCACAACTACTTGAAGTTGTGCTTTTTTCATTTTTGTGGTGGTATCTTTTCGTTGTTTTACTAGAGTTTATTTAAGCAATTTTTAGCTTATTTACCTTGTACTAGTGTAAATAATACACAGGTATTTTTGTGGGTTATTTGTTCATTTAGGGCGGATTTTATTAACCATTGAGGCATTTAATCATGCTATAAATCGACTTTTAAAAGGTTAACTATCTGTTTTTCAGTAAAAAACAATTGGGTTTTGTTTCAATGGACCTCTATGAAATTGTTAAACCTTAAAATTAGCTAAATTAAACAATAGAAGTGTATATATTACACTATATTAATTTTCCAAGATTTACTTATTCCTTTTCATAATTATCCAGCACTTATGGTTCTGCTTATAGTTCAATTTATGGCAATTAGAGTTTATAAAATTAGTTATTTCAGAATTTAATTTGGTTAATATCTATAATGCTTTAAGATTATAGTAAGGCAGTCCAATTTGAATTTTTTTAAGTTTTACTAAGCACCTTCAAACAGGCAGTTCCCTATTTTTTGGAAAGACTCAAACAAATCCAATACTTGCGCCTAGGTACGGAAGACCAACGATTGTATTGTTTTCTGAATTGGACTGCGATTGGTAACTAAATTTTTAGTAACTTCAAATCGGGTTTAATTCAAATCAGTTTCAATCATTGTCTAACTACATATTATACACCCAGAAAATATGAATCAGTACGGTATCAGGTCATCGGCAGCTAGCTTACAACACAGTGGCGTTAACAACTTTAGCACCGCTTATTGGAATCTAAGTCCTGCAGAACTTGTAGAACACAGCTTAAAGAAAGGTGAAGGAGTTTTAACCGATATGGGCGCTTTAATGTGCGATACCGGTAAATTCACTGGAAGAGCACCAGACGATAAGTTTTTCGTTAAAGATGCTACAACCGAAAATACCATTTGGTGGGGTAAGGTTAACCAGCCAGTATCGCCAGAAGTTTTTGACAACTTACACGGTAAAATCTTAAACTTTATTGGTGATAAAGACCTTTACGTTCGCGACGTTTTTGCTTGCGCAGACCCTGCCTACAGAACTAATATCAGAGTAATTACCACTGAAGCTTACCATAGTATGTTTGTGAACAATATGTTCATCAGACCTCAGGCTTCAGATTTGGAAGGCTTTTTACCTGAATACACTATTTTAAGCGCGCCTGCATTCCAAGCAGATCCTGCAGTTGATGGTGTGCCGCATAGCAACTTTGCTATCATCAATATGACCAAGAAAATGATCATTATTGGTGGTACAGGTTACACTGGCGAAATTAAGAAAGGTGTTTTCACCATTCTTAACTACATACTACCGTTGCACAAGGATACTATGAGTATGCACTGTAGTGCTAACATGGGTAACAATGGCGATGTAGCTGTATTCTTCGGCCTTAGTGGTACTGGTAAAACTACCCTTTCTGCCGATCCTAATCGTAAGCTAATTGGCGACGATGAGCACGGCTGGACTAAAGACGGCGTTTTTAATTTTGAAGGCGGCTGTTATGCTAAAGTAATTAACATTACCCAAGAAAGCGAACCAGATATTTTTAACGCAGTTAAGTTTGGCGCAATCCTTGAAAATACTCGTTTTGTACCAGGTACTAGAACTGTTGATTATAACGATACTTCAGTAACCCAAAACACCCGCGTAAGCTATCCGCTTAACCATATTAATAATGCATTGGAACCATCTGTAGGTGGGCATCCTAAGCATATCTTCTATTTGGCAGCCGATGCATTTGGAGTTATGCCTCCAATCAGTAAGCTTACTCCTGGTCAGGCTATGTTCCACTTCATTTCTGGTTATACTGCAAAAGTAGCTGGTACTGAAGTAGGTATTACCGAACCAAAAACTACCTTTTCCGCTTGTTTTGGCGCTCCTTTTATGCCTTTGCACCCAACTCAATATGCTGAACTTTTAGGACAGCGTATGAGAGAACACAACGTACACGTTTGGCTTATTAATACAGGCTGGACTGGCGGTTCTTACGGTGTAGGTAAACGTATGAAATTAAGCTACACTCGTGCTATGATTACTGCAGCAATGCAAAATCAGTTGAACGATGTAGCCTATATTAACCACCCAGTATTTGGTTTTGCAGTTCCTCAGAGTGTGCCTAATGTACCTTCTGAAGTGTTAAACCCTAGAGATACGTGGTCAAATAAAGATGAATACGATGCAACTGCTAGTAAATTAGCTAAGGCATTTTTAACCAGCTTTGAAGCCTACCAATCATACGCCAACGAAGAGATTATGGCTGGTGCTCCAAAGGTAATTACTGAATCTGTAGCCTAGTTTTCTAGGATGTACATACCAATTTCTTAAGTTGTTGAATGTTTACTTGATGCAGGAAAGGGGTAACTTACTTAGTTATCCCCTTCTTTAACTAAGCTCTTGTTTTTCAACGCTTAGGTGGCTCTTTTCATTCTTTATTTAATCCTATTAATACACCAATGGACCACCAATTAGAAAAACTTATTCTCCCAATAGGAACTACGCTCGATAGGTTTATTATGAAAAACCAAGCGCACTTTCCTTATGCAACGGGCGAATTAAGTCAGTTATTAAGAGATATTGCACTTGCTTCAAAAATCGTTAATCGCGAAATAAATAGAGCGGGTCTTATTAATATCGCTGGCGGTATTGGTACTAGCAATACCCACGGCGAAGACCAACAGAAGCTAGATGTTATTGCCAATGTTCGTTTTACAAGAGCCTTGCGCCTTGGTGGTGAAGTTTGCGCAGTACTTAGCGAAGAGGAAGACGATGTAATTGAAACTGATGCTTACAATGGTAAATACATTGTAGCTATTGATCCTTTAGATGGTTCTTCTAACATCGATGTTAACGTGGCTGTAGGTACAATTTTCGCAATTTACCGCAGAAAATCGCCAGTTGGAGGTCCAATCACCCCAGAAGATTATTCTCAGCGTGGCGTAGACCAAGTAACCGCTGGTTATATCCTATATGGTTCATCAACTATGTTGGTATATACCTCTGGTACTGGAGTTAATGGCTTTACTTATGAGCCAAGCTTAGGTGAATACTATTTAAGCCACCCGAATATGCAAACTCCTAAAGATGGCAAAATTTATAGCTGTAATGAAGGAGCGTTCCATACATTCCCTGAACCAGTTAAGGACTACCTAAATTACTGCAAAGAGAATAACTATAGTGGCAGATACATTGGTTCATTCGTGGCCGATTTTCACCGTAACTTGTTCAAAGGTGGTATATTTATTTATCCTCAAACTAAGAAAGATACCAAGGGTAAACTTCGTTTAATGTACGAATGTAACCCGTTAGCTTTCATAGCAGAACAAGCAGGTGGTATGGCTACCGATGGCACCAACAGGATCATGGAAATTCAACCTGAAAGTATCCATCAAAGAGTGCCGTTATTCATTGGAAGTGCCGAAATGGTGAAGAAAGCCAAGGCCATTGTAGATGAGCACGCTACCAAAGAAGCTACCAACCAACAAGTTGAAGCATAATAAGTAACTACCCGGCTTCGCCGTTTTAATACACTGTTTACACCTACCATTTACACTCTCTGAAAAGGTCCACTACTTTTGGTAGTGGACCTTTAATTTTAGGGTAGGGCAGTGTTTACTCAAAACCAGCTGCCAAAAGTGCAGCACCAAATACACAACTACTTTCTCTGAATCTTGCTTTTAGAAAGGTAGTTTGAAGTTTACTATCGAAAATAAGCTCACCTATTTGCTGTTTTCCCTCTTCAAATAGTTCAGGGAAGTGGCTAAGTTCGCCTCCTAAAACAATCACTTCCGGGTCAATCAAGTGAACAATATTACTTATAGCCAAAGCATAATACTTTAAAAGATGCTTCACTATTTCTGCTCTTGCTTCAGTTTGCAAAGCATCTGATAGCTGGATAATATCCTTAATACTAGCGTGTTGCTTAGTGATATTGTAATATAGTTCTTGAAGGGCTGGTGCTCCTATAAAGGTTTCAAGGCAGCCATACTTGCCACAATAACATTTTTTACCTGTATGACTAATAACAGTATGTCCCCATTCACCAGCTAAATGATGCCTTCCTCTAAATAGTTTATGATGAAGCATCCAACCGCCACCTACTCCTGTGCTAATAATTGCTCCAAATACATTTACCGCATTCGGTGCCTTCTCCTTCACTATACCCAATTTGGTTTCTGCTAGAACTAGGCAGTTGCCATCGTTTTCTATAAGCACTTCTACGTTTAGTAGTTGCTCCAAATCGTGCTTTAAGTTTTTGTTATTAAGGCAAGTAACACTACAGTTTTTATGGACTTTATTTTCAATATCTACCAAACCAGGAACCGAAATACCAATTTGTGAAGGGGTATGACCAACCTGCTTTCTAATGATATCAAAAGTAAGTTTAAGCCTTTCTAGTACGTGTTGGTATCCTTTGACTTGTTCAGTAGGTACACGCATTCTTGCCAATACCTGCGGATTGTTTGGTGAAGCTAAAACTATCCCTTCAATATTTTCCCCACCTAAATCGAGTCCCCAGTAGCTAGTATTTGTATTCAAGGTTGGTTTTTGATTTAAGAATATATGTATTTTGCCAAAGCCAAGTTAGTTAAAATTGGTATTAGATAATGATTGAACCTAATTTAAGCGTTCAAGTAGAAGCTGTAATTGCCTCCATTAGCATTCAGAAAGGGCGGTTAAAGTTGCTGATTATTAAACGAGCTATTGCACCGTTTAATGAAAGTTGGTGCTTTCCTTCTGGTTTGGTGGAGTTTCATGAAACCTTAGAACTCGCATCTGAACGGTTGTTGGAACATATTACTGGCTTAGCAGGAGGTGTATTGAAATCTGTTTCTTGTTACAGCCAGTTAGATAGGCACCCGGAGGGAAGGGTAATTGGGCAATTGTGTACAGCTTATTTTAAACCCAATTTAATTGCTAACCTATTGGTAACTTGGCAAGCCTCAGAAGCTGAATGGGTAGATTTTACAGATGAACGTTTAGCTAATCTAGCTTTTGATCATTCTGCTATGGTACCTAAAATTTTGCAGGCTGTTAAGTTAGATTGTAAGCTTGGGCTTGCAGCATTTGAACTGATACCTGTAAAGTTTACCCTTACCAATCTACAACAAGCGTTTGAAGCAATATTAGGAACCGAGTTAGATAAGCGCAATTTTAGAAAAAAAGTTGAGCACGCTTCTTTTTTGAAACCGTTGCCAGAAACTAAGGTTGGACCACATTCCGAGGCCAGATTGTTTTCACTTAATAAGGATGTGCTAATAACTGAATACTTGAACCAAATGAAAGCTGTGATATAAAAAAAGCCCTTTAACAATTTGTTAAAGGGCTTTTTAATGTAGTAAATTATCTCAATTACCGTATCAGGACTATTCTACCATCAACAGTAAGTTGCTCACCGTAAATGGTTATGCCAGAGGCTCTGATAATGTAGATACCACTAGGGCTATTACTGCCGTTTATAGTACCATCCCAAGCAGCTGAACTACTTGTGCCACCATTAAATACTTCTTCACCCCAACGGTTGTAAATTCTGTATTCAAGTACACGATCTAAACCACGTGTAATTAAACGGAATCTATCGTTCAAGCCATCGCCATTTGGCGTAAAGGCTGTTGGGAATAGCATGTATGCCTTTAAATCAACTAACTGTGTATCTGATGCAGAGCAATTTTCTTCGTTAGTAACGGTATGGATTACTTGCCAAATATTAGCTCTTTCATAAGTTTTCACAATTCTAGCACCAGTTGTATCGGTACCATCGCCAAAATTCCAATCGTAAACCCTAATTCTAGATGTAGCATCGGTAGAAGTTGAGGTAAATGAAATAGGTGCTTGTGCTCTTACTTCTGGGAAGCCAGACTGGTCGGCAAAAGTAAAGCTTGCCACTGGTCTTGGTCTTACTCTAAAGTTTGTTTTTATAGAGTCTGAACATCCGTTCTTTGTAGTTACGATTAATCTTGCAGTATAATCGCCTACTACATCAATTGGCATCGATACCACACTATCTGGGCCACTAATACCAGGCACAACAGATGGTCCGCTTACAATACTGAAATCGTAGTTTACAATAGTATCAGTTGCAAAGCCTGGAACTGAGCCTGACCCATCTAAGATTACAGGGTTTCCTTCGCAAGGTCTGTTAATAACTAAGGCTGGCTTAGGTAAAGCATAAACAACGAAATTGAATTCGGCCGATCTTGAACATCTACCATCCTGTCTGCTTACCGTAACCTTGGCTATATAATTTCCAGGTCTGGTATAGGTGTGTGTAAGAACAGTATCTACAAATCCTGATTCTGTGAAGTTTTCAGGTCCAGTTACCTCCCAAGTAATATCACCTCTACCATCTGCTGGTAATGCGGTATTAGGAATAGTGAAAGTTCTTGTTTCGGCAAAACAAATAGGATCTACCTGGCCATTCAATTGATATAAACCATTTAAGGTAATAGGAGGGAATGGCGGAGGATTTAAGGTGAATTCAAAAGGATATGCACAACCAAGGGTATCGGTTACAACAAGCCTAATAATTTGAACACTTTCTTCTAGATACTGATGTGGAACAGAAAGCTTATCCTTACCCATTACAATAGTACCATCGCCAAAATCCCAACGCATATCGGCAATTCTGCCAATTGCATTTATGCTATCAGTAATAAATGAATAAGTTACTGGAGCAGTAGGGTAGCAGTTATTAGCTGTGAAAATACCACCTGTTATAGGCTTAGCTAATTCAAAGTTAAAGGTATCGTATACGGAACAGCCATTTTGAAGGTTAGTTACTAACACTGCACGGTATTTTCCTGGAGTTCTGTAGTTACCATAGGTAATTCTTCCATTACCTGTAACACTAAATCTCTTTTCAGTACGTTCCCTCGGATCTGCAAGGTTAGGGTATAAAATCCAATCTGCAACACCAGGAGCATAAGGAGCATCAATGGTTAAGGTTTCCCAATATGGTAAACCTGAACCTGTTAAGCCTTGGTAGCATAGCGTTGAATCTAATATCAATGCGTTTGGAATAACCTCATCAACATATATAGATATTGAAACACTATCTATACAAATTCCATCTGGATAATCAGGATTGGCCTGAGAAATTACAATGAACTTGTAAGAGAATGTACCAGTGCTGGTATAGCAGTGCTTATTTTCATTTATCCTTCTTCTGAAGGTAGGGTCTGCGGCATTTACAGTATCGCGAACGCCATCGCCATAATCATAAACTGTGCGAATAGCAGTTCCACCAATTCTATTACCACTTACGTTGGCAAAGAACGAGTAACAGTTCGGGCTTTGACAGTTAGCTTGAGGTCTGATAGTTTTCAGAACAACGTCTGAAACCATTTGGAATTTCTTTTTGAAAGTACAACCCTTGCTATCTTTTACAAATACTTCATATATGCCTTCTTCATCATAAAAGCCTATTCCTGAGGTAGTGTCAGTTTCATTAAGCGCACCTTTAAATCTCCAAGTATATGGACCAGGAGAACAGGCAGAACTTATTGTTGGTTGCACTGGAACTGGACATCCTCGAGGGATAACATTCCAAGTAACAGGCGGCGCAATTGGCTCAGGTACATCAGTAAATTCTGGCCAGAAAACTGGTCGGCAGAATAGGTAGGTTTCAAAGAAGGCCGAACTATCGCCACATTGGTTAGAAGCTCGAATCCAAAACCGGTAGGAAGGCGGATTGAGTATATTTCCAAACTCGGAGTCGGGTATATCTAACGATTGCGGGTTGTTAAACCTGATGGTATCACAACTTGGCTGTAAATCTGGAGGTAACCCAGGATTTCCCCAAGGGTTAGTTGTAAATATTCTGGTTGAATCTACTAATTCTCTTCTACCATCAGGTAAAGTTCTGTAGTTCATTCTCCAAACATTCATCTTATAGATTTGACCAAACTCAGGACGGCACTCCAAAGTATCTTGAGGTTTTGGAGGAGCAAAACGACCTGTAATTCTGCCTGTTGCATCGTTGTAGAAAGTGAAAGTTTCACCCTTACAGCTATCTAAGCGGATAGGTAACAAATCTGGCTTTCTGAATACTTGGAATTGTACAGAATCGCAGTAATCACAAGTTGAAGTATCTCCTTCAAAAATTACACGTGCTGTAAAACATACTTTAACTCTGTATAAACCTTTTCTTGCCCAAGAAGCACGACCCGTTGATTGAGAGGTGGTACCACTAGTAGTACCCGCAACCAAATAATTTGGTTCAACTTCGCTAGGTCTTAAGGCATCTGATTGCCCGAACGACCATACCCAGCTACCTGGAACAACTGTACCCTGAACATCGGTTGGGAATTGAGTTAAGTATAAGAAATCTAAAGGTGTATTTACACAGCCCTCATAATTACAGTTAGGTGGAACTTGTCTGTTAAAACAAGCATATGGTTGGTTAGTAGCAGTTGCCCAAGCTCTGCCAAATGCGCGTTGTACATTGGCTGTATCTGATCCATTAGTACTAGACGATACGCAACCGTATCGGTCGGTTACCTGCAAGGTATATGCACCAATACCTCTTACAGTTGTGTTTTGAGTATTGGTAGGCCCGGCTATTTCACCAGAAAGGGCAGTCCAATTATAGGTAAATGGTGGCGCTCCAAATCTAACAGTTGCTGGTAAGAATTTTAAATCTCTGTCGCAAGCTACCCTACTGTTTTGAGGTAATGAAACCTCAAGTCGCCTTCTAACAATAATTACGTATGTTCTTTGAGAAACTCCTTCTCTCGGACATGCGCCATCTTTTGCGGTTAATAATAATCTGATTGTTGCAGGACCATCAGGAGTCCAAGTAAAGGTGAACGCGCCAGTTGTACCTGGTGTACTAGTTACAATTACTCCAGGAAGCAAACGAACTATATCGTCCGGACCTGTAACTGATACTATTTGACTAGCTTCAGGATTGGTTGCAGTAATAGTAATAGTTTGTGGGCTGTAAGGGAAACAATAAACAATTGTATCGCCACCAAATATATTTCCTCCAGTCGCATCTTGAAGAGTAGGTGGAATGTTATTGTCATCTCTTGAGAAGAAAGCAATATCTCTAGTTGTAGAAGTAACTGGTATACCACTTTCAATAGCGGTAGCTACAATTGCATATGCACCTGTTGTAGGCGTTGAATTAGGGGTTACATTAATTATACCTCTTCCATTTAACTGCCAAAAAGCAGCGTTAATAGGGTTGTTCGGAGTAAATGGAGGAATGTATGAATAGTTATTGCCAATATTATTTCTGATAGGAACAAGTCTGTAACTTATTCTATTACCAGCATCGTCAAACGCAGAGTTATCAATAGTTGAAGGCTGGCCAGTGATACCAAAGAAATTTGGCTCAGTTGTAAAAACTGGTGAGTTACGTTCAGCATCAAGGTTATTTAAGAACGCCTCTACATAAATCACATTTGGTCCTGAAGCATTAGCCATTGCTCCGTTTACACCTGGCGAACGAGGTTGCTGGTCGTTAAACCAATAGAAAAACCAGTTATCAGCTCTTTGAGGTGCTGGTAACCTGTAGCTTCCTTTGTAAACATGCTTTTCAATAGAAGGAATAGTTCCACCACGGCAATTGCTTTGGGCAAGTTGTTGCGGACAGATATTTCCTACATCAAGAGGTGCACCTGGGAGTTTATCAACTCGAAATTCGTCGATTTGAGTGCCATTAGCTCCTCTTCGAACCCTAATATTTTCAAAATCGTTCAAACGGTCGTTGTCTGAACAATCCTTATAGATATATAAGGTGAAATCATATCTGGTTGCATTGGGATTCCAGCGGTATTCAATGTAGGCACCCGCAAGACGGGCTGCCATTGAAATATGGCTGATCGCAATAAGTAAGATGATTAATAGGAATTTTCTCATCAAAATAAAATATTGTGTGTTGGAGTATCGGCGGACCTAAGTGTTCAAGGTAATTGCAAAAATATGTAATTAACTTTTACAATTTACATGTTTTACATGATATTTGTTCTTCAAAAGAAAAAAATATCTATTTCCACAGAAAAGTACGGATTTATTTGCTCTTTTGCATTCCTTCACCACCTACATAGAATATCTGATAGTGAAAAAATTTGCTGTTCTAGCTCTAATTGCTGTTCTAAATGTGCTGTCTAAGCCGTTATGTGCCCAAGATTTTAGCTTTTCACAATACTTTAATTTTGCTCCAACTACTAATCCTGCAAATACGGGGTACTATAGGCAAGATTATAGAGCTGGTGTAATACATAGGCGCCAATGGCAACAAATTGGCAACCCATTTCTTACTTCGGGTGTCTATGCCGATTTTAACTTTAAGCCAGGTTCATTTAAGGGTGTTCCTAAGGAAGGTGCTCCTCAAATTGGGGTTGGTTTGTATTTCGTGAACGACCAAATGGGTAATGGCATTTACAGAGCTAACCATATAATGGGTTCTGCTTCGTTTATTAAGCCTTTTGGTGAATATTATAGAAATACAATTGCCTTTGGGGTACAAGCGGGTTATTACCAAAAGGGTATAAACCCAAATGGTTTGTTTTTTGAAGATCAGTTTTCGGTATTCAGACGCCCTGATTTGCCTACAAGAGAGCAGGTTATAAATAATAGTCAGAATTCATTTAACCTAAATGCAGGTGTTAATTATAGTTTAATGCTTAGCAAAAAGGTTAACCTTACTGTAGGTGCATCGGGTTTTAATTTGTTAGAACCAAGAGAAAATTTCCTTACTGGCGTATCGAACTCAAGTACACCAAAACTTAATAGAAGGTATTTGGGTACATTCTCAATGCAGTTTCAGCTCTCGCCAAAAACATTCATAAGCCCAATGGCTATGTATCAAATGCAAGGAGGTGCCCGTGAAATTACTGTAGGTGCTAACTTTGCTAATCAGTTTAATAAGGCAACAAACAAAAAGGGATTATCGAATCCTGATCAGATAGTAGGTTACTTCGGATTATTCTATCGTTTGCAAGATGCTATTATACCTTATCTTGGCTTGCGTTACAAGAATTTAACAGGAGGTTTGTCGTACGACATTAACCTTAGTGGGCTTTCAAGCGCAGAAAATGGTGCAACTCCATCTGGCAGACCAAGAGTACGCACATTTGAAATTAGTTTGATTTATGCTGGTTTCTTTGATCCTAAAACACCTCAGCGTCAGTCAATTCCGTGTAAAGACTACTATTAATTTGATCAAGAAACTAAGTCTGATTATTTGCGGAATACTGCTTTCCGTAGGTGTGTGTGTTGCTCAAGGTGGTAAATCCTTAGAAAAAAATAAGGCCGTAAACACTGCTTCAGATAAAACACCTGAAGATAAGCCAACGAATGTTGTTCGATTTTTAAGAAAGGCAATTTTGCGCTTTCATAAACAAGATAATATAGCTAAGGTAATTGAGTATTGCGGCTATCTTGTTAATAAACAAGGGTTTACTCCAGAATATTACTATTATTTAGGAAATAGCTATTATCAGGCACGTGAGTTTATATTGGCAGAAGCCAATTTGAAGCAAGTACCTAAGACCGATAAGCATTATGGGTTGGCGCTGCTGCAATTGGCTGAAATTCAAAAGACTTTTGGTAAATACACTGAGGCCAAACGGTATCTGGAACAAATTGGTAATTTGAAACCTGATACAGCATTATTGCCTTTGAAAGATAGGGCTATTGATGGTTTGCCATTTACAATGCAATTAGCTAAGGAACCTGCAACTGCAATTTTATATAAAGCCACTCAAATTAACCACCCTTATAGCGATTTAGCAGCTGCCTTAATTGACTCTGTACACCTACTGCATACTTATGTAGTAGATGATAGTGCAGTAAGCGAGGAACAAGGCAAGCGTATTTTTTCAAATACCCGCCTTTCTGAATCAGTTCTTGTAAACGACGAATGGGCAGATACCAAAGATTTGGATGGCTTTCAATCAGATTTTAACAGGTTCGTAAACGGTAATTTCGATGCTGAAATCAATACTTTATTCCTAACCAAAATAACGGAAGGTGATAAGAAGGGACAAAAATTTGAGTTGTTTACTTCAAAGCTGGATGGACAGAAATTTCGGAAGCCAAGGAAAATGAGTAAGGATTTTAATCCTGGAAAAAGTCAGAATCTACATCCAAGTGTTTCTACCTTAAAGCTAAGAGGTGTAAAAACGAAAGTTTTGTTCTTTACTAGCAATAGGAAAGGCGGCTATGGTGGTAAGGATATTTGGTATTCGCTATACAACAAGAAAACGAAAAAGTGGCAAAGTCCTGTAAATGCAGGTGCTTATGTTAATACTGCAGGCAACGAGATTACACCATCGTTTGATAGTACTTTAGAAATTCTTTATTTCAGTTCAGACTATCATATAGGCCTTGGTGGGTACGATGTATTCCAAGTTAAATGGGAAGAAACTGGTTTTTACCCAGCAAAAAATATGGGTGTGCCTATTAACTCTGGCTACGACGATCATTACTTTACCAGAATTCCAGGAACTAGAGAAGGTTTTTTAAGTAGCAACCGCCCTAATATAGGGTCTTTAAATACATGTTGCGACGATATTTTTCAGTTCTCTATTGTAAACCTGAAAGGTGAAGTAGTTATGCCAAGTAAGAAAACCGAAGATAGAGGCTATAAACCAGTGCTTACACTTTACTTTCAGACCAATGAAAATGAACTTAGTCCAGCTCAAATTAGGTCATTGGATAGCTTGAGTTTTGATTTATTGGTGAACAGCCACAAAACTGTTTTGGTAAAAGGCCATACAGATGATGTTGGTAGTCAAAGCTATAACTTAACATTATCAGAGAAGCGCGCACAAAATGTTTATGAGTACCTAAAGGTGCGCAAAGTAGAAGTTCATAGAATGCTAAAGGCTGCCGTTGAAATGCGCGAACCAGCAATTCCTTATGAAAAGCTAAGTGGCGATGCTCTTGATAATGCACGTAAGTACAACAGAAGGGTAGAAATTTTTATGATTTCATTGTAAGTAGGTATTCACCACATTTTTGGCGAAATTTGCGGTAGCTTATATGGAAGACCATACCAGAAAAATAGTTATCCAACTATTTATCCTTTTCTTCGCTTTGATTTATGGGGGCAGGTTATTCTATTTACAAATTATAGACCCTGCCTACAAAACTGCAGCTAGTGCAAACTCGTTGCAAAGGGTTGTTGATTATCCTTATAGAGGACTTATCTACGATAGAAACGGTAAAATTTTGGTTTACAACGTACCAGTTTATGATGTACAAGTAGTACCAAGGGAAGTTCCGAAGAATTTAGATACCCTTGCCTTAGCCAAGCTGTTAGAAATAGAAAAGCCGGAACTTGATAGTCTTTTACTTAAAGCCAAAAAGTATTCCAGAAACAAGCCTACTGCTATTCTAAAGCAGGTAAATTCTGAAGATATAGCCAAGATTCAAGACCAGTTGGTAGATTACCCTGGCTTCTTTATTTCGCCTAGAACAGTGCGTGGCTACCCACACCAAAGTATGGCCAATGCCTTGGGATACATTGGTGAGATAAGTAAAACTAAGCTTGAAAAACTAGGAAGCTATTACCGCCAAGGCGATTATATAGGGCTTAGCGGTTTAGAATCACAATACGAAAACGAGTTGCGAGGCAATAAAGGTGTGAAGTATGTGATGGTAGATGTGCACGGTATCCAGAAAGGAAGTTGGCAAAACGGCGCATTTGATACTAGCAGTACCAAAGGAAAAAACCTTTACACATCAATTGATTTAGAGCTTCAGAAATTTGGCGAGGAATTAATGACCAACAAGGCTGGTTCTATAGTGGCCATTGAGCCTAGTACGGGCGAAATTTTAGCATTTGTTTCGGCCCCTTCATATGACCCTAATTTATTGGTAGGCAGAGAGTTTAGTCAAAACTTTAGAAAGTTAATGAAGGATAGCTTAAAGCCGTTATTCAATAGGGCTTTAATGGCAATGTACCGACCGGGTTCTACCTTTAAAACGGTACAATCGTTAATTGGTCTTGAAACGGGTGCTATTGATAGTAACTTCACTATGGGTTGTAGCAATCCGTTTGTTTCTTGCCACGAACCGCATCCCAACCCATGCCGTTTAAGCCAAGGTTTGCAATGGAGTTGTAACCCTTACTTTTGGAATGTGTATAAGCGTATCATTAATAGAGGTGTTGACCCTAACACCTTTAGAGATACCAAAAAAGGCTATGATAAATGGCGAGATATTACCCTTAGCTTTGGTTTAGGGCAGCCGTTAGGAATTGATTTACCCAACGAAAAGAAAGGAATCCTACCTACTTCGAAGTACTTTGATAAGGTTTACGGGGTGAATTCTTGGAAATACTCAAACATATATTCTATTTCATTAGGAGAGGGTGAACTTGGTATTTTGCCAGTGCAGCTCGCTAATTTGGCAAGTATATATGCCAATAGAGGGTGGTATATTAAGCCACACTTTGTTCGTGGGATGGGCGATAAACAAGAAAAACTTCCGCAGTATCAGGAAAAGCATTATATCAAAGTGAACCCTAAGCACTTTCCTGCGGTAATAAATGGAATGGAAAGAGCGGTAAATGGTGGTACGGTTTGGAGTAAGGCACGCCTTCAAAGTATAGTTGTTTGCGGTAAAACCGGAACATCTCAAAATCCAAAGGGAAAAGATCACTCTATTTTTATTGGCTTTGCACCTAGAGAAAATCCCAAAATTGCAGTAGCAGTATTTGTGGAATATGCAGGCTTTGGAGGTTTTGTGGCGGCACCAATCGGTACACTAATGATTGAAAAATTCTTAAATGATACCATTGTGCGTAAAAACTTGATGAAGCACATGATTGACCAAGACTTTATCCATAAGAAAAAGGCACCTGATGAAATTAAAGCTGATAGTAGTAGAAAAGCCAAGATTAAATCTGATAGCATTAAATTCCTTAAAATTACAGCACAGCAGCTAGCACCTCCAGCGAAGAAAAAGCAGAAAAGCAAAGCCAATATTACCCTTCCAAGTACCCAGTTACCAGAAAATCCAATGGCAGTTAATGGTAGTTTAAACGCTATAACTGCACCAAATACTAATTACAATGGCACTCGCAAGCAGAGACGAACAGTTAGTTAGGGGGATTGATTGGTTTACCGTATTCCTTTATATGGGTATGGTGCTTATAGGATGGCTCAATATTTTTGCTGCCGTTTACGATCCTCAAAGCCAGCTTAGTATATTCGATTTAAGTACCAATAGTGGCAAGCAGTTACTATGGATTGGCACCACTATCATTTTGATTACCGCTATCATGGTAATTGATTTTAAAACCTACGATAAGCTCGCTTGGGTGTTTTATGGGTTTATGGCACTTGTGCTTATAGGGGTAATATTTGTAGGAGCGGAGGTAAAAGGCTCGCATTCATGGTTTAAGATTGGCGATTTTTCCTTGCAGCCTGCAGAATTTAGTAAAACGACTACTGCACTGGCTCTTGCCAGATTTTTAAGTATGCCCACCATTAGGCTAGATAAGCAAAAAGATATGCTTATTGCCTTTGCTATTATTGGGCTTCCTCCACTTATCATCATTGCCCAGAACGAAACAGGTAGCGCCTTGGTTTTCGGGGCATTTGTAATGGTACTTTACCGTGAAGGTTTGCCAGGTATTTATCCAGCTATTGGTTTAGGGGCTGTAGTACTATTTATACTTACACTGCTTATTGAGCCAATTTGGCTTTATTCTGGAATTGGAGTAATTGTAGTTGCCTTCATAGTTATTATCCCTAAAAGATTGCCCAATATTTTAACCGTTCTAATTGCAGGATTCCTTGTTAGTGGGGTGGTTTTTGGCGTAGATTTTTTCGTGAATAGCGTTTTACAACCTCACCAGCAAAATAGGATTAAGGTATTGGTAAACCCTGATATAGATCCGCTTGGCGTAGGTTGGAACGTAACCCAAAGTAAAATAGCCATTGGCAGTGGCGGAGTTGCTGGCAAAGGATATTTGCAAGGAACCCAAACTAAGTTTGACTTCGTGCCAGAACAAAGTACCGATTTTATTTTCTGTACTGTGGGTGAGGAGCATGGCTTTATAGGCTCAATTGTAATTATAGCCTTATTCGTTACCTTACTTTATAGGATAGTATTTATTGCCGAAAGGCAAAAGAATAAGTTTGGTAGGGTATATGCTTATAGCGTTGCAGCCATTTTCTTCTTCCACTTTATGGTGAATATAGGGATGACTATTGGCTTGTTTCCTGTAATTGGGATTCCATTGCCGTTTTTTAGTTATGGGGGTAGTTCGCTTTATTCCTTCACTATCCTTTTATGGGTTTTGTTAAAGATTGATGCCCACAGAAGTGAAGTGTTGAACCGAAACTTGTAGTAAATATGGAGTTTGTTTTTTTATGGGTTAGGATTTGGCATTTTCCTAACTAAAAAATCCTGCCATTGCTAGCAGGATTTAGGGTATTTGGTCTATCTCTTATCTACATATTCCTTCTATACTGCCCGCCTACCTCATACAAAGCAGTGGTAATTTGTCCTAGGGAACAAACTTTGGCAGCTTCCATTAGTTAGCCAAAGATGCTTCCTTGATAAGCTGTAGGGTTTGAAGTAGGTCTGTTTATTGTTTAACGAAAGACTTTTGGACTACGTTACCTTCCGTTGTTTGGAATATGTAGTAGCCAGATTTAAACCCTTGGATATCTATTTGGGTGTTTTCTTGATCAAGTAATCCTTCACTAATGGTTTGTCCCAAGGTATTTAGAATGCGGTACCTAACTGCACCCGGAAATGTAACGGTAATAGAATTTTTAGCAGGATTAGGGTACAGCTCCAGTAAATTATCAGTAATAGAAATTTCAGCTGAAAGTGGTGTTAAAGGGAATGAAGTTTCAGATAAACAGCCATTGCTATTTCCTCGAACACTTAGATTTGCCAAACTTGAAACCAAAACTAAACTACCTGTATTTCCATTAGACCACTCGTAAGTTACAGATGAATCATAGTTTTGTATTTCGACCTTAAAAATTGTAATACCTCCACCATTTAGCCTTACCACTTTAAGGTTTGGTCTATTTAAGGAGCGAGGGGTGTTTACATTGAATATTGGGCTGTAATCAGAAATGCAATTTTGACCTCTTTGCCTCACATAATAAGAACCAGGTCTTGATACCGTTATAGTTGAAGTGGTATCTCCCGTATTCCAAATGTTACCGCTTCTTGCTGAGGACTGTAAGTTAATTGGCTGGCCAAAGCAAATTTGGTTATTTCCAATAATTTGAGGCGGTGTAGAGTTGGTACAAACATTTTCAGTGAATATTTTTAGTATTCCTTGTCCTATTTTGTTTTGATAGTATATACTGGAACCTATCACGAAAAGACTACCATCAGGAGCTATACTCATACCTACACTATAATAAGTTATAGGATTTTCAAAGTTGAACTCTTGCTCCAAACCTGAGTTCAAAACGCTAATAGTTGTGCCTTCATACGATTCACGCTTACTGTATAGGACCCTATTATCTGGTAGTATTTCGAAGCTTTTAATTTGGTTTGAATTACTTTGATCAAATTGACGGCGAGCTCTTTCTACCACCCTAAATCCGGTTGGAGAATTGCTATCAGGTATTAATGATAAAATGGCAATAATAGGAGTTGTCCTATTTGGCGCTAAGTTTTCTTCTACTAAAATATACAACAAGGAATCATTATGTAGCTGTATTTTAGTAATGGTGTTAATACCTGCAAGCGTATTGAATAATTGGCCTAAATGATCTCCATTTTCAGAATGTATATTAAGACCATAATAGCTAACATTATTTATACTATAAACGCCGTTACCAATAATAAATTTACCAGATGGTAACTGACATACAGTTGCATTTAAGGTATTTACCATTAAGCTACTATCAATTGCCCCATTAGGAAAGTATCGTTTGAGCCCACCAATGCTTTGGTCAGTAGTTTCACCGTTGTAGTGTACAACTATACTTCCATTGGCTTGAACATTAAAGTATTTAGCGTAAAATCCAACGTTCGAAAGATCAAAATTCTGTCTGAAATAGAAGCTGGTATCTAATGTTCCATCTTCAAAAAGTCTGGCGACACCTAAAAATCGCTTTCCTTTTAAGGTTCTGAAATTACCTAAAATGTATAAACTGTTATTCTCTAATTCAATAACATCGTCAATAATGCCCTCAAAATCCAAATTGCTTTTAAAGGTAGTATCCCTTAAACCATTGGCAAATACCCTCACAATATTAGAAGCAGTGGCATTATTATACTGGTTAAACTGACCATGAATAAGCATTTTTCCACTCTTCAAATGTTTGATACCGTAAACTCCTCCATTTGCACCTGAATAAGTATTGAATTTACGATTTAATTTACCATTCAAATCTATATTAATGTATCCATTACCTGATAAAGCCATTAAACTACCTGAAGCTACGTTTACAATCCAGCCTTTGTTAGGTAAAAAAACTGAGCTTTTATAATCAGCATAAAAATAGGACATATCGGACTCATAGCTGGTATCAAGCCTGCCATTTGTGAATATTCGGAAAGTTCTCATTCTATTGTTTATGGCGGTTGAGCCAATAACATATATATAATTGCCAATAGAAAAGGTATTCTGAATGTTAATATTGTTTAAGTTATTTGGATCAGCGGTTAGAACTATTGAACCATTAGAATTTATGACTAATATTTGCTTGAAATCGTTATTTAGTGGGCCATCCATTCTTCCTGAAAGCAAAATATTACCATTAGGTAATAACTGCATAGTATTAATCCAAAGACTGTGGCCTTGGAATGGATTTCTAAAACTCAAATCTTTAACTCCATTGGAATTTAGTTTTACAATAGCTTGGTGACTGGTATCAGTTCCTGCAGTTGATAAAATGATACTTCCGTCTGGTAAGGCTACAGTAAGTGGATTTTCTATTTCATATCTTAAATTCGGTGTGAACATAGTAAAGGTATTATCAAGCTCACCATTCGGATTTATTCTGTATAAAACAGATAACCAATTTCCACCTCTTCGTACCCTTGAAATTGCTAAGTATTTACCATTAGTATGAGGAAAAATAGCCTTAATATCTGATAAACTGTCTGGCAAGAAAAAGCTACTAAAACTATTTAAAACACCAGAAGTATCGAAAATTAAACTTTTTGTTCGTATCCTAGTGATAGGATGAAATAAGGCTCCTAAAACTATTATTTTATTATTGGCGTACTTTAAATACTTGATATCACCAATATGGTTCTGATAAACATTGAAATTTAAATCTACAAGACCAGATTGGTTTACTTTATTTATTGTAAGGTAATTATTAGTAGTTAAAGGAGAGGTACCTACAGGCGGTATGGCTGGAACAATGATATTTCCGCTTGGTAAAGCTATTAAGTCGTGGTTATAAGCACTGGCTAATACCCCTCTATCAAATTTGAAATTGGTAGGCATACCATAGTTAAAGCTGCTATCTACTTTTCCAATCCTTTGAGCAATTCCGCTAAGAGGTAAAAATTGAAGTATTGAAAATGCAGTAAGCAATAGGATTGCTCTAATACTTCTATAAAATAGGTTGCAAGATGGATTTCTCATAGCTTTTGAATTTTAGCTTTATACGATTGAATATCTTATGTAACCTAGTTAATGACAAATATAACAATGATATTAGATTATCAAATAAAATTTTGTTCGGTATAAAAAATAGCTTGCCAACTGTGGCAAGCTATTTGATTTTCAGCATTATGTAAAAGGTTGCTGATTACATATTCCTTCTATACTGTCCGCCAACCTCATATAAGGCAGTGGTAATTTGTCCTAAGGAACAAACTTTGGCAGCTTCCATTAGCTCATTGAAGATATTGCCTTGGGCAATTGCTGCTTGTTGCAGATTGTGAAGTGCCTGCTTACCAGCTACTTCATTGCGTTTCCACAGTAAATCTCTGCAAACGATGGCGTATTGCTTTTCTTCTTCTGTAGAACGAATTACTTCCGATGGGATAATGGTAGGGCTACCCTTAGGGTCTAGGAAGGTATTTACTCCTATAATAGGTAGTTCGCCGGTGTGCTTCAACATCTCATAATGCAGACTTTCTTCCTGTATTTTGTTGCGTTGGTACATACGTTCCATCGCACCTAATACACCGCCACGTTCACTGATATTGCGGAATTCTAGCATTACTGCTTCTTCCACCAAATCAGTTAGTTCTTCTATAATGAAAGAGCCTTGTAGTGGGTTCTCGTTATTGGCTAAGCCTAGTTCTTTATTAATGATAAGCTGTATAGCCATTGCACGACGTACACTTTCCTCCGTTGGGGTAGTAATAGCCTCGTCATAGGCATTGGTATGCAGTGAGTTACAGTTATCGTAGATTGCGTATAGGGCCTGTAAGGTGGTCCTGATATCGTTAAAGGCAATTTCTTGTGCGTGTAAAGAACGTCCGGAAGTTTGAATGTGGTACTTTAACTTCTGGCTTCTATCGTTACCCTTGTACTTGTTTTTCACGGCTTTAGCCCAAATTCTGCGGGCTACTCTGCCAATTACAGAGTATTCAGGATCGGTTCCATTGCTGAAGAAGAAACTGAAGTTTGGCGCAAAATCATCGATATGCATACCACGACTCAAGTAGTACTCCACAAATGTGAAACCATTGGCCAAGGTAAAGGCCAATTGCGATACTGGGTTTGCCCCTGCTTCAGCAATATGGTAACCTGATATAGATACCGAATAGAAGTTCCTTACCTTCTTATCAATAAAGTATTGCTGAATATCGCCCATCATACGAAGGGCAAATTCAGTAGAGAAGATACAAGTATTTTGGGCTTGGTCTTCTTTTAGGATATCTGCTTGCACGGTACCTCTTACTTGGGTAAGGGTCCAAGCTTTTATTTCGTTATAGGTTTCTTGCGGCAACACCATATCACCAGTTACGCCTAAAAGCATCAAACCTAAACCGTCGTTTCCTTCGGGTAGGGGAGCATTATAGCGTGGACGTTCTACACCTTTATCGGCATAGATGGCATCAATTTTGGCGTTTACTTCTGCTTCTAAACCATTTTTCTTGATGTAAAACTCGCATTGTTGGTCAATAGCGGCATTCATAAAGAA
>JAIYDB010000099.1 GCA_027487695.1 Cytophagaceae bacterium
CGTGATGGCGATAGCCGTGGCGGTGAACGCAGAAGCTTTGGTCCAAGACCAGGTGGAGACGATAGACCAAGAAGCCCAAGACCTCCTTATGGTGGTGGTGGCGAAAGAAGCGAACGCCCTAGTGGTCCTCGTTCTTTCGATAGAAATAACTCAGAAGAACGTCCTCGCAGATTCGAAGGTAACCGTGATGGCGATAGCCGTGGCGGTGAACGTAGAAGCTTTGGTCCAAGACCAGGTAGTAATGAAAGACCAAGAAGCCCAAGACCTTATGGTGGCGGCGAAAGAAGCGAACGCAATAGCGAACGTTCTGGGGGTCCTCGTTCTTTTGATAGAAATAATTCAAATGATCGTCCACGTCGTTTTGAAGGAAACCGTGATAACCGTTCAGAAGGAAGAGGTTCAGAAGGCGAAGGCCGTTCAGTACCCTTCAGCGGTGAACGTGTTTATGGCAAACCAGCAAAGCGTTTTAACGACGAAGAAGTACATACAGGAAAAGCAATTTTCTCAGGCGAAGGCAATGGCCAAGCCCCTAATTATAGTGCAGCTAACCTAAAAGGTTTAGAAGTTGAAGGCGATGAAACCCAAAAGGAAACCATCCGTTTGAATAGGTTTATAGCCAATGCAGGTATTTGTTCTCGTAGAGATGCCGACCGTCTGATTTTGGAAGGTAAAATTACCGTGAACAATGAATTGGTTACCGAAATGGGATACCAAGTTCAACCAACTGATATTGTACACTATAACGGTAAGCAATTACAGAGAGAACGTAATGTGTATATTCTTTTGAATAAACCAAAAGACCATATCACTACGGTTGATGATCCGGATGAACGCAAAACTGTAATGGATATCGTGAGTCACGCTTGTGAGGAACGTGTGTACCCAGTTGGTCGCTTAGATAGAAATACAACTGGTTTGTTACTACTTACCAACGATGGTGAACTAGCTGAAAAGCTTGCCCACCCTAGTAATGAGATCCAGAAAATATACCAGGTAAACCTTGATAAGCCTTTATCTGACGACGATTTTGCAAAGATTGTTGCGGGCGTAACCTTAGACGATGGTTTGGTTCCAGTAGATGATATTGACATTGTAAGCCCAGATAGAACAATTGTAGGCTTAGAAATTCACTTAGGGAGAAACCGTATTGTACGTAGGTTATTCGAAAGCCTTGGCTATACTGTAGAAAAGCTTGACCGCGTTATGTATGCAGGTTTAACTAAGAAAGATTTACCGAGAGGTCATTACCGTTTCTTAACTGAAGCAGAGGTAATTAACCTTAAGTTCAGAATCTGATCAAGAATAAAATAGTAATAAGCCGATGCAGCAATGTATCGGCTTTTTTTTGGGTAATGAAATATTATTGTTGAATGGTTAACTCTGGAGAAGACACAACCTTTCCGGTTTTATTTCGAAATTTAATGAACGATTTTTCAATAGAACCAACTCCAATATAAATAGTAATTTCTTGCTTTTTTGCTTTGGGGTTAATGTATTCGTTCATACCATAAACATTGCTCTTAACATCTTCAAATATAGCCTCTGAACCTAAATAAAAGGTGGGATTAAGATCGGCTTCTCCTCTATGAAATTTTTGAATTATCCCTCGGTACACCTTTTGATAAGCATATTTAATGGTTGAAAAGTTAACTCTTGTTACCGATAAAGTATAGCTGCTATTACTTAGTTTACTTTTATAAATTACTTTTTTATTCAAAGGTAAATCGGTAGGAATTTTGATAAAATTCTTGACATCTCTATTAATAATGATTGAATCTTGAATAAGAGCAACAGAGTCATAGGATGAATATCTTCGTTTAAACTTATTAATAAAACTTTTAGAATAGTCATCATTACTCCTAATAAAAATATTCTTTGGTATTAAAGTACGTTTATTTCTCTTTACATTTTTAGGGATATTTGGATACCTATTCAAAAACATTTTAAGTTTTACCAGATTATCAGTCCCTAGGGATAAATTAAAGGAAACTAGATTTTTACCAGATCCTTTATACTTAATAAACTCAAGACTTCTAAAGATTGAAAAGCCACCTTGAAGGTATGAAAGCAAACAAATAGAATCATTAAATGCAGCAAACTGTAAAAGTCTGGTATAAGGATAGTAACGTGAAAGAATACATGTTAAATTAACACTATCAATAACACTACTATCTCCTAATAAATTTGGATATTGATTAAGCTTTAAAATACTATCCAACACCTCCTTAGGTATATCATGCCTGCTTTCTGAATAGGTATAATTTCCAGATTCCAAAAAAGCAAGAATAGCTCCTCTTGACTTTAAAATAGTGTCAGATTCAAAATCAGAATTTGATCCTATATCAGCCACAAAATTGACCCTATTGCCTGCCTCACCCAGAACAATACATAAAGCAACAAGAAGTAGTGCAAAGCCAACTTTAGCCATTAAGTAGTTGTATTAAAAACAAGTTAATATTATAAGCTTAATAAAGGTATATAAAACAATTCAATTTCGAATGGACATAAAAAAGCCTGCTGCACTATGCGCAGCAGGCTTAAGTTTATGTAAACTAGTTATTACTTGTTAACAACCAACTTAGTAGTTACACGAGCAGTACCAGAAGTACAAGTTACATTGTACACACCAGCCGCTAGGTTAGCATTTACTGTATTGTTCACTGGAGTTAAACCAACTTCAATAGTTTGAGTATGAACAGTTTTACCAACTGCATCAGTAATAATTACAGTAGCGTTTTCAGCATTGAAGCCTGAAGTACGAACTGTGAAGTTACCGCTGTTAGATGGATTAGGGAAC
>JAIYDB010000040.1 GCA_027487695.1 Cytophagaceae bacterium
AATATTAGGCAAAATAATATCCCGCCTTTCGGGTGTAAACCTAGTGAAACGCAATATAATAATCACGAGTATAAATACTCGTTTTTTGCCCAAAAAAACTTATTTTTCTCCTAGGAATTAGAAAAGTGCAAAATAATATGGGAATAATTATATGTTTACTCATCAAAAAAGCCCGCGCAGCGGGCTTTTTTAGTTTCATCTGTACCAACTATTCTTTACAAGCTTGCCATCGTTACTAAGATAGCTACTAAAGAGGCGAACAATCCCCAAATAGTGATTTGGGCTGTTTCAAACCGTAGGTTGTTTGTGGGTGGTGTAAGGTTATTGTCCATGAGTTTGTGAGTTTATTCGTTGAAGAGTGATGTGTTGGGGGGGTGAGTTTATATTTTATTATTTGGCAATGAGGAAGTTATCTACGAAATCGGTAATGAAATTTTCTATGCGTTGGGTATTTTCATCGCTCCAAAGACAAGTACAAGAAGGGTCGCCACCCATACTTCTAATACTGATATCGGCCGATTGCTGGTACTTCATTAGTCCGTTATCTAATATCATTACGGTAACTTCTGAATCAATATCTTTTCTGAACTGACCAGTTGCTTTGCCTGCTTCAATAATGCCAGCCATGGCCTTGCGGCCTTGCAGCATAATGTTGATAATCTTTTCTTTCAATGCCAGTCTTGCATCGCCAGAAAGTTCATTCACCATAATCTGCATAAAGCAACCAGCGCCAGAAAGCAACTTGATATTCTGCTTAAACACCTTTTTTAACAGGGTGGCCTTGCATTGGATTTCTTGCTCAACTAGGCTTTGCATGCCTACCATTAACGAGTTTACTCTAGTTTCAATAATCTTTTCAAGGAGTTGTTCTTTCCCCCCGAAGTGATAACTGATTAAAGAGATATTCACGCCGCATTCAGCTGCTAATTCCCTGATACTTACACACTCAAATCCTTTTTTTGCAAATAGCTTTT
The DNA here is from genome assembly GCA_027487695.1 of Cytophagaceae bacterium. Taxonomy (GTDB): domain Bacteria; phylum Bacteroidota; class Bacteroidia; order Cytophagales; family Flexibacteraceae; genus JAIYDB01. The sequence continues at coordinate 975 of JAIYDB010000040.1, forward strand.
CGGCTGTTTGCATAATTCGAGCAGCGGTATCGGTCTTTTCTAAAGGAGCTTCTGTAACTGTCATTGAATATTGGTGCGTTGTTGAATTAGTGAAACAAAACTAGTTCAAACGTTTGTTTTAAACAAACGTTTGAACTAAAATATTTTATCATTCGGGGCTATAAACGAAAAAAGTCGCTCATTATCAGCGACTTTAAATTCTGTATATTTTCAAAAATTATTTGAACATTGATTTTATACTACCCCAACTTCTTTGTACCGCAGTGGCACCTCCTGTAGAAGCATAGTAGGTATAGGCATTGTTTGATGTACGAGCCACTAACTTGTAACTATAGCCATTTGTAGCACTCATACTTAATTGTTTGCCGTTAAGGGCATCAATATATTGGTATTCGCCAGTGCCGTTAGGGGTGATTGTCGCAATCTTAAAATAAGCTTGATCCGAAGGTGACTTTCTGCTTAACTCAAAGTTTTGCAGCTCTAATTCACTATCTACTCGCCAATTAAGCCTGATTTCAGAACCTGTGCTGGTTGCTATGAAATTATTAACAATAAGCTGCACACTTACCAAGGCGAACGCCACAAGCAGTAAAACAGAAATTTTGCTAATCTTTTTCATAGATAGTACTAGTGGTACAAAGTAATTAAAATAAAGGCACATATCCCAACTAAAAAACTAACAAAGGCTACTTTTTAAAGGTTTATTTAGAACCAGTCCTTTAAAAGACGAACTTTGCAGGAACGGTTCACAGCCTTGGTGTTTAAAAGGCAATATGTACTATGAATACTGACACAGAAATTGTGAATAGGGTTGCCAATAGCAGCCTCATAACTTTAGACTTGGAAGCCTTATATCCTGAAGGGGAAAGACTTGGCTTTGATTTAGAGCCCTTTCTTTTTCAAGGTTTGGTGCTACGTGAGAAGGATTTTAGAGAAGCTATTGCCGCTTTTGATTGGGAGCAATATCGCAATGCGAACGTATTTGTCTATTGCAGTGCCGATGCCATAGTGCCTACTTGGGCTTATATGTTGGTAGCCTTAAAGCTTAGCGCAGTTGCAAAGTTTGTGGTGAATGGTAATGCGGAAGTGCTGGAAATTGCTCTCTTCAGAAAGGTGCTCGAAAGCATTGATTTAGATCAATATACAGGTAAGAAAATTGTAGTGAAGGGCTGTAGTAAACTACCCGTCCCTACCGATACGTATATGGAAATAACAAGGCTACTTGCTCCTATTGTGCAAAGTCTGATGTTTGGAGAACCTTGCAGTAACGTACCTTTGTACAAGAAACCGTTACAAAGAACCTAATTTACTAGCTGATGACCGACGAAGAATTTGACCTGATTGACCAGCTTTACTTTGTACAAAGCTTTCCCGATTTATTACAAGCAACTGGTTTAGAAGAGGATACCTTACTAGGATTATTGCAACAGCTATTCGCAAAGGGTTGGTTACGCACGGTTGCTTTATTAGACGGCGATACCCCTCCAGATCCTATTGAGATATTAACGGAAGGTATCAATTACTTTTATGTAGCCAGCAAAGAAGGTTTATTGGCACATAACTTAGGAGAGTAGTACAAAACCTTTACGGTTTAGGGACTACCATAATTACATCTTCTTTATCCACCATTACTTGGCCAGCTTTGCTGCCTTTTACTTTGCGCACAAACTTCTTTGGGGTGTAAATTACAGGACAAAGACTATCGTTCTTAGCCTTGCTAAACCAAGCAGCCAACTCTGCCGCACGCTCCAAAACAGGTTTGGGAACAGGTACATTTGGCTGGGTTTTAATGATTACGTGACTGCCAGGAACTGCCCTAGCGTGCAACCAAATATCGTTCTTAGCAGCGAATTTTTGGATGAGGGTATCGTTGGCATCGGCATTCCTTCCTACCCAAATGCGGTAACCATTTACCAGAAACTCACGATAAGGAAGTAGCTCCTCATCGGCAGGTTTGGCAATGAGCTCGTTCTCTTTCAGGTACTTGCGGAGTTCTTTTACGTTTTCAATATTATTCACCAACTCCCATTGCGCCTTAAGGGTATTTAGTTTTTCGTTTCTATAACTCAGGTTTTCAAAGAGTTGGTCCACCTCTTTAGCTCGGTTTTTGCCCTTTCTATATAGATTGGTCGCGTTTTCCTGAGCAGAATACTTCGGGTTTAGCTTTACTTTAATATCAGTATTTCTGTAAAAATCGAACAGCATCACTTCCGAACTGCCCTTTGGAATGGCGTGCATATTGGCCATAATGATATCGGCAATTTGTTCCTGCGGGGTGGCTTCCTCTAGTTCTTGAATGCGGGTTTCCGTCTTTTCAATGTACTGGCTGGTAAGCTTTATCCATCGTTCAATGGTTCTGAGGGCAACTAGTTTTTCCTTTTCATTAAAGAAGAACTTACCGAACCAATGGCTATAATCGGATGTAGCTGTTAAAGCAGAAGTATGGGTTGCTAATACCTCACCTATCGGGAATAGGGAAAGCACTGGCTCATCGGGAAAACGACAAACATAGAACTGACTGGCAGTAAGTAATTGATTATAAAGACTTATAACCTCCTCGTATTTATCGGTTATAGATTTTTCCTCATAGCCTTGTTCGTTAAGATAGGCTTGGGGCAACAATCCCAATGTAGGGATAAACTTAAGCGGATTACCGTTTAAAGTCTGGAAATTATCAAAGGTCGTATCTAAAACCTTGTCGAGTTCTGCCAAAGTTAGCGTTTTATCTTGCTCTAGTTTGTTGCGGAATAAGATAGGGTTTTCACCTGCTTCAAGGAGTAATATATTGCTTCTATTACCGTGCATTTTGAAGACCAGAATGCGCTCTGTCCCATCTCTATGCTTGAGATGAAAGCTAAAGCTACGGTCGTTCGCGGCCATAGAAATGCCTGTGATAAAACAATCTAGCGCATCAGGAAACAGATCAACTGAATTTGCCCTCGCCCTATTATAGCTGTCCTGCAACACAAGGAAGCAAGCCCCTTGGGATAGATCGGCACGTAAATAAGCATCTTCGCCATTGGCTAAGGCAAAACCAAGCACCAACTCATCTTTGTTCTGACTGAAACAAGTGGCTAAAACCGCGTTTACTAGTTTGGGGGTAATCTCATATACTAACTTCCTGAGAAAGAAGTAGTTGTTGTGCATACTTTTACTCATAGTCTATTACCATTTTATAACCCCAATGGTAAAAACCACATCTATAATCATAAGTACCAGTGCCATTACCAAAGCGAAATGATACTTATTGGCTCCTAACTGAACGGTTTGCGCCATAAATAGTTTGCCTTGCACTTGGGCAATGCGCTCGTTTACGGCTTCTAAAGGATTGGCAACTCCATCTAAATGATAGTAATTCCCTTTACAGGCACTTGCCAAACTACTCAATAACATAGGGTTCAGACTACTTATAGGTGCATCCTTACCTACTTCCCGTTTTCTCGGTAGTGAAGCCCCGGCTTCGGTGCCTACACCAACCACTAACAAAGGCACGTTCTGAGCCACCAATCGTTTGGCGATAGGGTTAAGGTCGGCATCGGTTTCGCCA
>JAIYDB010000125.1 GCA_027487695.1 Cytophagaceae bacterium
AAATCCTCTTTAATATCGTCCCAATCATAAAACTCCATTTTTCCTTCAGAAATAAGCCTTTTAGTTTCTTCAAGGCTGGAAATTTGGGCAGGTGTAAGTAATTGAGCAACATCAATCGGCTCTGTATTTTCCTCAAAGTAGATGCCCTTCGACTCCAAATAACTTAACAACTCTGCTTTTGATTCCTCGGGTATTTCAACGGTTATTCTTGTCATAGCTTTAATAAGTTTGATTTACTTTTTATAAAGTTACAGAATGCTATTAAATAATAAAAGGGACTTGCGTCCCTTTTATTATCTGTATTTATGCAAGTGGTGTAACATACACCGCTTGTGGATTTCTTAATGCTTCACGTACCCATTTGCCTCTAGCTTCTGCTGTACGACGAACGGCTAGGCGCTCTGCATTGCAAGGACCATCGCCATTGATAACACGCTTAAATTCTTCCCAATCTGGTTCGGTATATAACCATTCGCCAGTGGTAGGATCTTTATGCAAGTTTGGATCTGGTAGGGTTAAACCTAATTCCCAAATCTTTGGAACGTACATATCTAAAAACTGCTGACGACACTCATCGTTAGTAGCCATCTTTACTTTCCACTTTACTAGGATAGCCGTGTGGGTACTCATTTTATCAGGAGGACCAAAGAAGTGCATTAAAGGAGTCCACCAACGATTCAAAGCAGCTTGTACCATATCTCTTTGAATTTTGGTCCCAGTAGCCAAATGCACAACTGCATCGTGACCGTATTTTAAGTGGAACGATTCCTCAGCACATATTCTATCCAAAGCACGGCAATAAGGACCATAAGACCCCTTGCTGTTTGCTAATTGATTAACAATAGCACCAGCATCTACCAACCAACTAATTACGTTACTATCAGCCCAAGTGAAGGCAGGATAGTTGAATATGTTTGAGTATTTACTTTTACCGTTAATAAGGTCGGTAATCATATCTTCTCTGCTTTTACCAAGGGTTTCAGCAGCTGAATACAATAATTGTGCGTGACCAACTTCATCCTGAACCTTAGCCATTTGGGCTAATTTACGTTTAAAGCCTGGTGCACGAGTAATCCAAGTACCTTCAGGTAAAGCACCAATAATTTCTGAGTGAGCGTGTTGCTCAATCATTCTTACTAATTGCTTTCTGTAAAGGGCTGGCATCCAATCAGAAGGTTCAATTTTTTCGCCTGCTTCAATGCGTGCTTCAAAAGCAGCAAGTAATGCAGGATCTTCGTTGGCTAACAAATGGTCGTTTGCTAGATTCGATTCAAAAGTATTTCCTCCTCCGTACATAAGTAAAGGGTATAGTTTGGCTAATAGGTATATTAACAAAACTAATGATTAATAGCGGTGTTTCAAAAAATATTAAAAAATTATGATTGTATATAAGGGGCTTACAACTCAACAGTTAAGTTATCGTAGGCTAGCCTAATGTAATCTGGCAGTTCTGCTTCCACATCCTCATGCTTGCCAAGGGTATGGCTAATATGGGTGAGATAAGTTATTTCAGGTCTTTGCTTTAAGCTATGCACTACATCTATAGCCTCTTGCAAAGTAAGGTGCGATATATGAGGTGCTTTCTGCAATCCATTTAAAACCAATACCTTAGAACCTTCAATTTTCTCTAGTTCTTCTGGAGCAATGGTCTTTGCATCGGTGATATAGGTAAAATCTTGAAACCTAAATCCTAAAACGGGTAACTTATAATGCAATACTTCAATAGGAATAATAGGTATTCCCTGAATTTCAAATGGCTCTTTATCAATTGGATGTACTTCCAAATTAGGAACCCCAGGGTACTTAATTTCTTCAAATGCATAGGCGTATTCAATTTTAAGTCGATTAATTACGCGTTCATAGGCGTAGATATTCATTGCCTCACCTTGCTTAAAATTGAAGGAACGAACTTCGTCTAGCCCACCAATATGGTCTTTATGCTCATGGGTAAGTAAAACCGCATCCAACCTTTGCGCATGCATGGTTAGCATTTGCTGCCTGAAATCAGGGCCAGTATCTACCACAAAATGTTTGTTTTCAATATGCACCGATATAGACGACCTTAATCGTTTATCTCTGCTATCGGCCGATGTACAAACTGCACAACTGCATGCGATAACAGGAACCCCCTGCGATGTGCCCGTACCAAGAAATCTGACTTTCAAGCTGCCTCCTTTGTGGTTACTTTGTTGAAACAGTCCTGCAATAATAAGGCATTATGTAGGTTTATAAATGCTTAATTCATTATTTAATTTTGTTGAACTTTTGCTCACTAAAAGTAAATGGATTGCGCCAACCTATAAGTATTGGCGTGGGCATCAATAATCACTTTTATATCTGGTGAATAACCTCCACCCATGCTGCAAGTGATGGGTATTTTGTTTGCTTTAGCAGTTTGAAGTACAAACCTATCTCTTTCTTTACAGCCTTCTTTGGTTACGCCTAACCTGCCTAGTTTATCGGTTTCTAAGATATCCACTCCGCATTGGTAGAAAATATGGTCAGGCTTTACCCTGTCAATTAATTCTGGTAAGGTGTTATAAAGGATTTCCAAATAAGGCTTATCAGTAATTCTATCAGGCAAACCAATATCTAAATCACTCTTTTCTTTTTGCATTGGATAATTACTTTCACCGTGCATACTGAAAGTAAAAACTCTTGGATCATTTTGGAAAATCTGTGCAGTTCCATTTCCTTGATGCACATCTAAATCGACCACCAAAATTTGTTTTGCTAATTGATTTTCAAGTAAATAAACGGATGCTACCGCAATATCGTTCAACAAACAAAATCCTTCCCCTCTGTCCGTAAAAGCGTGGTGTGTACCACCTGCTATATTCATAGCAACCCCATTTTCAATAGCATAAATAGCACCTTGAATGCTGCCATTCATAATAATTACTTCTCTTTCAATCAGTTGTTGCGATAAAGGGAACCCTGTTTTTCTGATTTCTTGTTTGGTCAAATTTAACGCTTGCAACTTTTCCCAATAGGCTTGGGTATGTACTGCCGTTATTACGCTTTCAGGAAAGGAAGGTGGAATAAAAAAATTAGCCTCGGTTACAGTACCCTCATAAATTAGCTGCTCTGGCAATAAAGTATATTTCTCCATGGGGAACCTATGGTTCTCTGGCAATGGATGGTGGTATTGGGGTGCGTAGGCAATTTTAAGCATTGTATAGTTAACTATCTAGAATCCTATCGGTTTTGAAGGCAAGAAAAAACCCAGTCTTTCAACTGGGTTTATCACATAGCTGGTATTCAATAATTATAAGTTTCCTCTTAGAGCTTGCTCTCTTTCAATAGATTCAAAAAGGGCCTTAAAGTTTCCTTTACCGAACGATTTGGCGCCTTTACGTTGGATAATTTCGTAGAATACGGTTGGACGGTCTTCTACTGGTTTGGTGAAAATTTGAAGTAGATAACCTTCATCATCCCTATCAACAAGAATATTAAGGTTCTTTAGAATTTCGATATCCTCATCAATTGCACCAACACGTTCCTTTAAGTCTTCATAATAAGAAGCTGGAACCACTAAGAACTCCACGCCTCTTTCTCTTAAAGAAGTAACAGTAGCTGCAATATCGTTCGTAGCAATGGCAATATGTTGAACTCCTGGACCATGGTAGAAATCTAGGTATTCTTCAATTTGGCTTTTCTTTTTGCCTTCAGCAGGTTCGTTAATTGGGAACTTCACATAACCATTACCGTTGCTAACTACCTTACTCATTAGGGCTGAGTATTCAGTACTAATATCTTTATCATCAAAAGTGAGGAGCAGTTTAAAGCCCATCACATCTTCATAAAACTTTACCCAAGTGTTCATTTCGCCCCAGCCAACATTGCCAACGCAGTGGTCAACGTGCAGTAAACCAACACCTTCATTACCTTTAATGCTGCTACTTCTAGCTATGTAACCAGGCAAAAATGCACCTTTATAATTCTTACGCTCAACAAACAAGTGTATGGTTTCACCATAAGTATGGATGCCAGAAATAGTTACTGAACCATGTTCATCTGTATATGTTTCAGGTTCAAAAGCTGGTTTTGCACCTCTATTTACAGTTTCAAAGAAGCTTTGGGTAGCATCGGCAACTTCCAAAGCAAGAATTTTTACCCCATCGCCGTGTAACTTTACGTGCTCAGATACAGGGT
>JAIYDB010000022.1 GCA_027487695.1 Cytophagaceae bacterium
CCTTAGAACAAACCATAAAAAGTGTAATTTCCCAAAACTACCCCGCCATTGAATATATAGTGATGGATGGAGGTAGTACCGATAACTCGCTTGAAATTATTAAAAAGTACAGCTCAAAATTAAGTTATTGGCAATCAGCTCCTGATGGGGGGATTAGTAAAGCATTTAATGCAGGACTTGAAAGAACCAATGGTTCATGGATTGGTATCATCAATTCAGACGATTGGTACGAAGAAGGAGCCTTTGCAGCCCTTGCGGCTAACTTTGAAAATGCCAATGTGCTCTATGGGGCCATGCGCTATTGGCTTAATGAGCAACCCGACTATGTTTTTGAAGCAAGTCATCTATTGCTATCCAAAGAAATGACCATTAACCATCCTACCACCTTTGTGGAAAGGGATTGGTATTTTGGTGATAAGGCAGTGGGTGTTTTTAAGCCTTCCTTCAAATACGCGATGGACTATGACCTTATGCTTCGTTTGCGAGCCAAAGGAGCAAAGTTTCATTATATTCCGCAAGTATTGGCCAATATGCGGCTTAATGGCGCAAGCGATGCCCACTGGCATAAAGCATACAAAGAAGTACTAAGGGCTAAACTTGAAAACAACCTACCAAAGTCTTCTGCATATATCTACTATATAAGTCAGGTAACCAGAACCTTTTTATCACGTACTTTGCGTAAACTTGGGTTAAATAACCTCGTTGCTTGGTACAGAAAAAGGTTCAGTATGATTAAAAAGACACAGGCATAAGCGTATGAAAGTTAATATAGCAAGCCTTAAAATGGGGCTGTTATTCTTCTTGCCTTATACTGCCTTTTTGGGGGTTGCTGCTTTGCCTACTTGGCGCATTGTTAATATTTTGTTTGTAGTGGTTTCTGTAATATTCCTAAGAATAAGGCAACAAGACCAAAAACCAGAAGTGCTTACTTTTATGCAGGCACTTTTCTTTATCTACTGCACACTTCAAGTAATGCTTATTTGGGCCGATGGTAGGGCAGGTACTTATGAAGTGATTTTCCTCTTTAGCTTGGTGATTTTGTTTGCCTTTTGCTACTTCTTTTATCAGTTATTAAGCAATAGTGCGAACCTGATTGTAAGGACTTTGTTTTACAGTACTGCCTTTTTGGTGGTCTATCAGCTATACCAGCAAGTGGTATTTCAGTTAGGTAAATGGCCTTTGGCAGTTATATTGAATGAAAGAGGAATCTATGAGAACGCTACCTTTTTCCGAGTAATTGGAGGGGTTTTAGGTCCTGCTGGGTTTATGGCAGAGGCTGGGCACGTGGCTCTTTTTGTTGGGCCATTACTCATGATTTTATTTCTGATGGACTATTACAGTCTGCTGAAAGTAGATAGGAGATTTTTGTATTTGTGTCTTTTCTCCTTGGTAATTTGCCTGAGTGGAGGAGCGGTAATCCATATTTTGTTTGCGGGAATTATGCTTTTGATTATCAACTTCAGAAAGTTGAATATTCAAGCATTGTCAATTATAGCAGCCTCTGTAGTGCTTTTTGTGGCGGTGCTTTATGCTTTACCAGCCTATCAAGATGTTATCGTTTACCGAGTTACTTCCATTTTTACTGGCGATAGCGAACGTTTACGAGGTGCGGAAGTTTTCTTGGCAAAATTTAGCGAGGCACCTTGGTTTGGGATTGCCCCAAAGGCTAGTCGTTATATGAGTGCAGACCCTAACGTATTTATTCCTGTTATGCTTGCCGATCACGGTATCATTGGTTTTACCTTTTTAATGCTGATGTGGTTTGTTCCTGCTATATATGCCTATAAACATTCTGAACGTAAATTATTTATCATCCCCTTTGTTTCGTTAACGGTCCACTTATTTTTGGCATACGGAACATATACTTGGTCGGTAATTTGGATTAACATTGTACTTATTTTGTGGTGCTTGAGTTATAAACCAACTACCCCAATACCTACTCAATATCAATATGAATCAGTCTAAGGAAACTATATATCAAGGCGATAAAGCTCCGCAGGAGTTTAACCTAAACCATTTCTTTCAATCCATCAGGTTGTTTGTAATTAAGCATTGGTTAAAGTTTGTAATTGCTACAGTTATTGCTGTTGGTTTGGGCTACTTCAAGTACAAAACCGACGACCGTATTTTTGAAAGCAGGCTGAGTGGCGAAACCTATGCCATGGGCGATAGCCGATTGAACGAAATCATCAGTTCAATGAACCAGCACGTTGAGTTTCAGAATTGGCCAGCACTTTCAAAGATGTTAGGAATGCCGGAAGAGCAGATTAGTAAGCTTTCAGCCATTACAGGTGGTACCAGTTATGATATTGAAAAGAAGATCAAAGGCTCATCGTTAGTAGTTGAACAACGTCCAGCCGATTTCTTCTACATAGATGTAAGAGTAAAGGATACTGCCATCTTAAATGAATTGGAAAAAGGTATTGTTAACTACCTCAATAACAATCCGCTTAATGTAAAACGGATGGAGGCCATTAGAAAAGGTCAGGAAGGGTTTATAGCAGGTTTTACTAAGCATCAACAAAAGATTGATAGCATTACTTCTATCGTTAACGCACAAATTGCAGCCAATAAAAATGCAGGTATAGAGTTTAATCCTGGTATGAGTTTAGAAGGCTATGCAAAAGGCTA
>JAIYDB010000075.1 GCA_027487695.1 Cytophagaceae bacterium
AGTTCAAAAGGTCCATTTTGTCTACGATAGATATAATGATACTGTTTATAATTGCTCCAAGGCACCTTAGCATTCCAAGTGAGTTTTATGCTATCGGCATTGGGGAAGTCCTTTACTACAATGGTATTTGCAGGGTCGGTACTATCCTTTAAAGTAGTTCTTGGTGAATAGTAAAAGAGCAGCTGATATTTGTATTCTTTCTCAGCAGTATTCAGGTTGCTTTCTGTAAAGGTGGTATCGGCCAAGTTGTTGCTGCGAAATACTTCTGCCGCACTTAAATTGCTACCTACTTCAGTACGCAGCAATCGATATTGGTATGGCTTAGGGTAGGCAAGTGTATCAATATCTCGAGCAGGGATCCATTTAACTTCTACCTGACCTGTATCAATACCTGTTTTGGTTACTGATACTTTGGTAATAACAGGCATTTCAATTTGCAGCACCGTACAAAATTCGTCGCTGGCATAACTTAAACCTCCTTTTGGCGAAGGGAAAGTAGCCACTAATCGGTAACAGTATTCTTTTCCAGGTTGTAATAGTCTGCCCTTGTCATCGTCAGTATAGGTGTCTTGTGAAGCAGGAACGGTTGCTATAAGCTCATAGCGGAATCCCCTTGGGATACCCGGAGTGCATTTGCTATCTACAAATCTGGAGCTATCGGTACGCCTATAAATTTGAATTGACGATGCGTTTGGACAAACTGTATTGATATAGTTATTCCAGCTTATTTGTACCCTTTGGTTATCAGGAACGGCTAGCATTCCTTTAGGTTTAGGGCCATTCACGTAGATTTCCTGAGTTACAAACTCAGACATTTTTAAGGCTGTAACAGGGATATCTTCAATCTTATAGGTTAAGGCATAAGGTTGTTCTTGCACATCGGTACAAGCGGTTGGCCAAGTAAGAACGGCAGCTTTTGGTGGTATGCCCGTTACAGTTGGGAAATTTGCTACATTGGTACCTACCCCAGGAAAGGCAGGTCCGCCAAAGGCTTGAATGGTTACCCTATCGCCCACATTAGGATCTGTACCAACGATGGTATCTACAAAAGTGGTGGTAGCTTCAATACAAGTATCTGAAATATTGGTAAGGATAGGGGGCAAGTTGCGGCAGTCGCTCACAATAATTTGCATATCCCTAATCACAAAGCCTATGGCTATTTTTCTACCTCTAATGGTGCGCCATTCTGTAATCTTAAAGGCTAGGTTGTATTGTCCAATTTTAGCTGGGGTATTCCATTTAATATTCCCTCTTCTATCAATAGTAAGGGCAGCAGGACCTGTGCCTGTAAAATTTAAGCCAGGGAAAACCGTTTCAGGCTGAACAAAATCAGGGCAATTTACTGCTCTTCCGCTGGCTTCAGACCAAGTGCGGCATGCCACAAATTCATAAGAAAGACTATCCCCGTCTGTATCGGTTGCCCCTGGGTTATGATACCAAATTCTATTGGTACAAGCCAAATCCACTGGAGGCACTGTTAGTACTGGCGAATTGTTCGGGGGTAAACTTGGATCAATAGTGAGTTGGGTTTCAATATAAAAGCTTACCTGATCGCTATTGCTCATATTGAGCACGTTTTCATTTCTATTAGCTTCAAAATAATAAACCGTATAAGTTCTGCTCGCGCTATAAGTATGGGTGAAATTATAGGTGTTAATCCAAGTTTTGTTGCCTAAGATAGGTCTAGGGTCGCCATTGCGGGTTACTTCCTGTTGGTTTCCATCGCCAAAGTGAAGGGTAGCAGTAGGATTTTCAACAGTTGAAGTACTATCAGTATATACAGTAAGGGTAAATCTATAGCTTAAGGTTGCTCCAGGAACACGTACAGCAGTAATTTCGCCTGCCCTAATATGGGTGGCAAAGCTATTGCTATGCATGGCTAGCAACAGGAACAATACGCTTAATAACCTGAAAAATTTCATACTAATAACTTAAGAACGAATAGTACTATACATTCATTATTACTGGGTGCACTTTTTTATTAATACTTTAAAATGCCAATAGGTGTTTCTGTTGTACGCAAAAACACAATCAAATTTAAGCTAAATTATAAACCTTGCCTAAAAACATCTGGTTAAAAGACAACACCTGCATGGTAAAAGGTTGCATTTAAAGTTGTTTAGTTTAAGTCTAAATAATTTTAAAGCCAAAAAGTTTGGCTATTCCGTGCTATTTTGCGGGCGTTTTCAACTACCCTTATACCACAGTAAACCTAATTAGAATCAGAAAATATTATGAGTTGGCTAAGTACTACATTAACTAGTTCAATCGGCAGGAAGCTTGTAATGGGCCTAACCGGTTTGTTCTTAGTATCGTTCCTTTTTGTTCACGGGATAGGAAACCTTGCATTGTTTAAGAACGATGGTGGTATGGCATTCAATGCTTATACTGTATTTATGACCACAAGCCCAATTATTAGGGTGATGGAAATTTTCCTTGTTGCAGGCTTCGGCTTCCACATTTACACTGCATTAACCCTTACCAATCAGAACAAGGCTGCTCGTCCGCAAGGATATGCCTATAAGAAATCATCGCCAGGAGTTACTTGGTTTTCTCAGAATATGGGTACCAGTGGCATGGTTATTTTGGTTTTCTTAATACTTCACCTGATTAACTTCTATGCAGAATACCACTACGGTATTATGTATGATGGCAAGATTCCTATGGTTGATATTAACATGGGCGATCATACTGTTAATGTTCGTAATATGTACGAGATTGTAAAAACAGTATTCCAGCAGCAATGGTGGGTATCGGTTTTATACGTAGGTTCAATGGTGTTGCTAGGTATGCACTTAGCTCACGGTTTCCAAAGTGCCTTTAAAACTTTTGGTTTGGAGCATAAGAAATATACTCCCGCTATCATTAGCATAGGAAATGTAATTGCGGTTTTATTACCTGCCTTGTTTGCATCTATGCCTTTGTACTTCCTTTTAACAGGATTATAATTAAAAAATTCAGAACAATAGATTTAAACCTATTGTAAAAACATCAAATTACTATCACCAAAGCATTACCCGTTCAAAATTTCTGATATGGTTCTCGAAAGCAAAATTCCCGAGGGTCCCTTGGCAGAAAAGTGGAGCAAGCACAAGTTCAGTCTAAAGCTTGTGAACCCTGCCAACAAGAGGAAGTACGATATTATTGTAGTTGGTACTGGCTTAGCCGGTGCTTCGGCTGCTGCTTCATTGGCAGAGTTGGGTTACAATGTAAAAGCATTCACATTCCACGATAGCCCTAGGCGTGCGCACTCAATTGCGGCACAAGGTGGTATTAATGCTGCTAAAAACTACCAAAACGACGGCGATTCTGTTTATCGCTTGTTTTACGATACTATTAAGGGTGGCGATTATCGCGCTCGCGAAGCTAACGTTCACCGTTTAGCTGAAGTATCTGTTAATATTATTGACCAATGCGTGGCTCAAGGTGTTCCTTTTGCTCGTGAATATGGTGGTTTGTTAGCTAACCGTTCTTTCGGTGGTGCTCAAGTAAGCCGTACTTTCTATGCACGTGGTCAAACTGGTCAGCAATTATTGTTAGGTGCATACAGTGCCCTTAGCCGTCAGGTAGCTACTGGAAAGGTGAAAATGTACACCCGTTCAGAAATGCTTGACCTTGTAATGGTTGATGGCAAAGCCCGTGGTATTGTAACTCGTAACCTTGTTACTGGTCAAATTGAAAGCCACAGTGCTCATGCAGTATTATTGTGCACAGGTGGTTATGGTAACGTATTTTACCTAAGTACCAATGCCATGTATTGCAATGTTACTGCTGCTTGGAGAGCCCACAAAAAAGGCGCCTTGTTTGCTAACCCTTGCTTTACTCAAATTCACCCTACTTGTATTCCAGTATCTGGCGATTACCAAAGTAAGTTAACCCTAATGAGCGAATCGTTACGTAACGATGGTCGTGTTTGGGTTCCTTTGAAAGTTGGCGATAAGCGCAAGCCTGAAGATATTCCTGAAGCAGAAAGAGATTATTTCCTTGAAAGAAAATATCCTGCTTTCGGTAACCTTGTGCCAAGAGACGTGGCTAGCCGTAATGCAAAATATGTTTGCGATGAAGGCAGAGGTGTAGGTAGCACTGGCTTAGCCGTATATATGGATTTTGCCGATGCTATTAAGCGTGATAGCCTAAAGGTTATTGAGGCTAGGTATGGTAACCTTTTCGAAATGTATGAAAAGATTACTGGTGAAAACCCTTATAATACTCCAATGAAAATTTACCCTGCGGTTCACTACACAATGGGTGGGCTTTGGGTTGATTATAACTTGATGACTACAATCCCAGGATTGTATGCTTTAGGTGAAGCTAACTTTAGCGACCACGGTGCTAACAGACTTGGTGCTTCTGCATTAATGCAAGGTTTGGCCGATGGTTACTTTGTAATCCCTTATACCATTGGCGATTACTTAGCGCAAATGCCTTATGAAAAAGTATCTAATGATAGAGCTGAATTCAAAGATGCTGAAGCAAAAGTGAAGGAAACGATCAATAAAATCTTGAGCATTAAAGGCACAAGAACTGTTGATGAACTACACCGTGAACTTGGTTTATTGATTTGGGATTATTGCGGTATGAGTCGTACCAAAGAAGGCCTAACTTCTGCGAGAGAGAAAGTAAGAGCTTTGCGTAACGAGTTCTGGACCAATGTAAAAGTTGTAGGTACTAATGAAGAGTTTAACCAAACTTTAGAAAAAGCGCTTCGCTTAATCGATTTCATAGAATTGGGTGAACTTATGATTTTAGATGCCTTAGACAGGAATGAAAGCTGCGGCGGTCACTTCCGTGAAGAGTTCCAAACTCCAGATGGTGAAGCCTTGCGTAACGACCAAGAATATGCTTATGTAGCTGCTTGGGAGTACGAGCAAAATATGCACGCAGTGTTGCACAAAGAACAATTGAAATTTGAAAACGTAACTCCTTCTACAAGGAGCTATAAATAATAACTTAGCCAAACAGTTTAATACGATGAATCTTAACCTTCATATTTGGCGCCAGCCTAACGGCCAATCTGCTGGCCGTATGGTAGAATATAACGTGAAAGACATTAGCGAGGAAATGAGTTTCCTTGAAATGCTTGACGTTTTAAATGAAGACCTTCTACGTAAGGGTGAAGACCCTGTTGCTTTCGACCACGATTGCAGAGAAGGTATTTGTGGTACTTGTTCATTGGTAATCAATGGTAGGCCTCACGGTCCATACACAACAACTACTTGCCAGCTACACATGCGTAGCTTTAAAGATGGTGAAACAGTTTACATTGAACCTTGGCGAGCAAAAGCATTCCCTTTAGTAAAGGATTTGGTAGTAAACAGAAGTGCTTTTGACCGTATCATTCAATCAGGCGGATATGTTTCAGTAAATACTGGTTCTGCTCGTGATGCAAACGAAACGCCAATTGGTAAAGAAATTGCCGATGAGGCTATGAATTCTGCCACTTGTATTGGTTGTGGTGCTTGTGTTGCTGCCTGTAAGAATGCTAGTGCAATGCTATTTGTATCAGCTAAAATATCTCAATTAGCTATGTTGCCACAAGGTAAGCCAGAGCGCAAGCGTAGAGCTGAAGCTATGGTGGCTCAAATGGATGCAGAAGGCTTTGGTGCTTGTACCAACACTGGTGCTTGCGCGGCTGAATGCCCTAAGAGCATTAGCATGTCCAACATTGCTATGATGAATAGAGAATACACATCAGCTAAATTAACTAGCGACGCTGTATAACTCTTAATTACATATTGAACAAGAAAGGGCAGGTTTACCTGCCTTTTCTTGTTTATTAAGTAGTACAATACTATCAATAATAATGAGCTGGCGCGCTCTAATGAACCATTTTTAGTTTTGTTAATTTCGTTAATAGCGAAAATTCGCAAAAGGCGTATATTTGCAATATGTCAATTTTGTCGGAATAATTTGAAGGTACGCTTGTAAGTATCAAAATATTTTTTGGTATTTGTATTACCGCTGGGCAGTTCAGCAATTCGACTCAATGACGTAAGAGAAACACCGGGATTGAAAAATCCTTACACCTTTAATCGTCTAGTAAAGTTATGTTGCAATTACCACAGCCTACTATTTCAATGCCTAGCGTGGCATTTCAACCACTTTTATCTACTGCTTCAAAAAGCAATCATCAGCCATCCACTTTACAAGCCTCTACCCTTTTTGTAGGAGGTAAATTTGGAGTTAAGCCTTTTCAGAGTGCTCAAATAGCACTTATATATGTTAAAAAGGGTTTGCCCGTGGCTCGTTTAAAAGCTAGAACTCGCCATTTAATGTCTGAAGGGCAAATGCTATTTTTAGCTCCTAATACCCCAGTTCAATTAGATAGCCAAACCAGAAATACTGCCGAAGTGTATGTTCTAGAAATTTCTGTAAATGCCTTACAAGATTTTCTGAGAGCGCAAGAAGCGGTAAATAAAGGTTTGTTCTTAACTATTAAAACAGGTGAAGTTATTCCTGATATGGTAATTAAAGCCGATGCTTCACTTGCGCAATCTTGCCAAGAGTTGCCATTGCTACCAACCCAATTGCAATTGAAGGATTTAGAAGCCCTCTTTTCTCGCTTATTTACAGGTCGTACCCGCTTCTTTCTAATGGGTTTGTATCAGAAGCAAACAGGTGCTCTGGCATTAGAATACATCAGTAAGTTTATTCAGGATAATATCAATACCAATTTTAGTATAGATGTGCTGGCAGGTATGGCTTGTATGAGTAAGCCGCATTTCTTCCGCCGCTTTAAGCAGGTATTTGGAATAAGCCCAGTTTGCTTTATTCATCAGGAAAAGATTGCTGCTGCCAAAAAGCTATTGATGCAAAACCATAGTGTAAACGAAATAGCCCATTCACTTGGTTTCGGTTCCACCAATTACTTTATAAGAGTATTTAAGCAGCTTGAAAACAAGACTCCTATGGCATTTAAAAGCATTGAGCAAAATGTAAACCTTGCTTAACCAATACTTGCCAAGCGATAAGTGCTGCATTTTCATGCTATTTCAAACATAGTATTGGGCTGCTTTGTATTTATAGGTACCTAATTCAAATACTATGGTAGTTGCCGATTTGCTAGCCCTTGCCTTTGTGCTAATTTTCCTATTGCTGTATATGGCAGGGATAGGCTTTATTATTTATAGAATTGTAAGCCAGCCCTTGTTTACTAAAAAGCAACAGACTAGGTATATTTTATTGGTGGTTTTAGTTCCTGTTTTTGGTGCGTTTATGTACGTAACAGGTTTAGAGCCTGGGCTTAAGCAAAACGCTACAAAAAAACCTCCACTTGGTTAGAGTGAAGGTTTGTAGGTTTAGTTTTTAGTAAGCTTATTGCTTCGGACGGCGGAATAAGTAGCGAGTTACGAAAATTCCTGTTGTGTTTTCGGAACTATATACACCACTAGTGGTTGTATGTAGTTCCCAGCCTTCGTCAGACATTTTTTGGATTGATTCGGTAAGGACTCGATCGTTTTCTTTGATATTGCCAAAATTAATACCCACTAATGAAAAGAAGTTTTCAAGTTTAATTTCTACTACTTCACCTTTAGTATCGGTAGTAATGAGTCTAGATCTGCCTAATCCTCCTGGTACAACAGATTCAACTGCGGTCATTTGTTTCCATTCGTATTTTACAGCGGTTTGTGCTTGTGCAAAAGCAAAGCTTAGCGTAAATAGGGCAGCGAAAAGTAGTTTTTTCATTGCAATAAGGTTCGTTTAGGTGAGTATTTAGAAAATGCATAATTAGGCAAAAGGGTTGCATCATTTATGCTTTGCATTGTAAACTCTGAATTCAATCCGATTGTACTATTAACAATTTAGTAACAGCCTACAAATGTAATAGCCGTAATTTTACGCCATTATGTTAGGTTTAGATCCGGCAATATTTACGTTGCTTTGTGTTTGTTTATTTTGTGCAGTGGCTTTCGAGTTTGTGAATGGCTTTCACGATACCGCAAATGCTGTAGCCACTGTTATATATACTAATAGTTTGCAACCTTGGGTAGCAGTAGTTTGGAGTGGTATTTGTAATTTCTTAGGAGTAATTACTGGTGGTATTGCCGTTGCAATGGGTATTTTGAATTTGCTGCCTATTGAAGCGCTGATAGATACTGATGTATATCACGGAATAGCCATGATTCTTGCACTTTTGCTTAGCGCTATTATTTGGAACTTAGGAACTTGGTGGTTAGGCTTACCTGCCTCATCGTCGCACACCCTAATTGGTTCTATTTTGGGTGTTGGTTTAGCCTTTTCGTTTATTCCAAATGCGGGTGGCGGTGCAGCTGTTAATTGGGATAAGGCTTTGGAAACCGGCTCTACCTTATTGTTTAGTCCGTTTTTTGGCTTCTTTATGACCTTTATTCTAGTGAAGTTTATTGGCTATTTAACAAAAAACCAGCCTCTATTATTTGAAGAACCTAAACGTGAAGTACCTCCACCATTGTGGATTAGAACAGTTTTGATTTTAACCTGTACTGGGGTAAGCTTCTTTCACGGCCGAAATGATGGACAGAAAGGTGTAGGTTTAGTAATGCTTATTCTGATAGTGGTTTTACCATCTTACTACGCATTAAACACTGAAATCTCTGCTGAAGAGGTAAAAACTAATTTGAATGGTGTTCAAAGCTATGTAAGTAAAATTGACGCTTCTAAACTATCGGCTGAAAAGGCATCTGCTTTTAATGAGTTTAAAGGTTTGGTAAGCGATATGTCTACCGTAATTACCACGTATAACGAAAGCGAAATGGTAGAGGCAGGCTCTTCTCAAGCTAATAACAGGTTTGCTATTAGAAAGGATATTATGCTGCTTACCAAAAAGGTGAATACCTTCTTACCGAAAGGTGAAACTTCTTTGGCAGGTCTTTCTGATGCTGAGGTAGTTAAGTTTAGAGCTCATATTGGTGGACTTAAAAACGTTACTGATTACGCTCCTTTTTGGGTTACCTTAATGATTTCCTTATCGTTAGGTATTGGTACTATGGTAGGCTGGAAACGTATAGTGCTAACCATTGGCGAAAAAATTGGTAAGTCGCACTTAAGCTATGCACAAGGTGCAAGCGCAGAACTAGTGGCAGCATCTACAATTGGCTTAAGTTCAAGTTTAGGTTTGCCAGTAAGTACAACTCACGTTTTAAGTTCAGGCATTGCAGGTTCAATGGTGGCAACCGATGGTATTAGAAATCTACAAACTGGTACACTAAAGAACATATTATTGGCTTGGGTGCTCACTTTGCCAGTGTGTATGCTCTTGGCTGGTGGTTTGTTTTTATTATTCAGAACACTATTATAAACGAAGATTAACAATTTGGTAATATTGCATTGATATTTCCGTAACTTACTGTAAGTTTGTGATACTAATCCATAAAACTATGCCTACAGATAAGTTAAAGGTAAAGGAGTTAACCCAAAAACTTCAAGATGCCATTGCTCAGTTTCTTGCCACAGAAAATGTTGTTGCCTCTGAAAAGCTGAAGCGTACTACACATAATCACGCTAAAAAGCTAAGCAAGAAGTTTAGCCAAACTGTAAGTAAATTACAGAAGAAGGCAGCTAAAAATGCTTCTAAGGTGGCCAGTGCCAACAATGTTGAAATTGTAGTGGTAGGAACTAAGAAAACCCCAACAAGAAAAAAAGTTGAGACTAAGTCATAAACTTAACCTTTAATTTAAGGTTATTTGCATTGGAACCAGTGGATTGTTGCTTCTGGTTCTTTTTGATATATGGAGCTTAGCAAGCCAATACACTGGGTTAAAGTTTTTTCCTCTGCAGAAAAGGCAGAGGCTGCAATAGCTTTAGGTACAGCTAAAACAGTGTATCTAAAAAAGTATGATTTACGTATAGCCTTAGCTAGAAACTCAAACGGCTGGTTTGCCTGCCAAGATAATTGCCCACACAGAGGGGTAAGCTTGGCTACTGGCTGGGTTAATGAAACAAACGAAATATTTTGTCCACTACATGAATATGCTTGGTCTTTACTAACTGGAAGGGAAACCACCAATCACCGTTGTGGCGATGTAAGTTTATACCCAGTTAATGTTACTGCAGAAGGTTTGTTCATAGGTTTGACCTGATTTTGAAATATTTCAATTCAAATTTAAACTTTTTCAACCTTTCTTGTGTCTATGCAATTGGAGTCCAAAGGGCTAAATCATATAGGAAAGGATTAATTTTGTGTTGTTTGGTTAAAACTGCCTAATAATAATTCCCAATGTATGGTAAGTAAAAAATTTAATTCGGAATGCCTAGGTATTTATATATTGCGGGGTATTTCGTTTTGTTTAACAAGCAAAGAGATGGCACATTGTTATCTTTTTGTTTTACTAGGTTTGCTACTAACTAATAATTAAATACTTACATAATTCATTATAACAACTCTCTTTCCAATCTTCTACATTTTAAACTTATGAAAAAGCTGTACACGAAGCCAACAGTAATGTTGGGGCTTTTTTGGGCGTTTATGTTGGGCTTTATTTTTAGTGCCCAAGCAACAGAGCTCAACCGGCCAAACGCCATTAGCGTAATAGCATTTTCGCCAACCAACGGGGTAGTAGGTAACACTATTACAGTTGTTGGTAGCGATTTAAGTGGTGTTACGGTAACCTTCTCTGGAGGAGTTGTTGCGCCTACCTTAACTAACAATGGTTTTGCACTTACTGTGCAAGTTCCTGCAGGGGCCACCTCTGGTCCTTTAACTGTTAGTAGGGGAGCGGAATCTATCACTACAACTACAAGTTTTACATTACTATCTGTACCAAGCTATTGCTCACCTTCACATACCGCAGGTTGTGTTGGTAATGGAGTAGGTACGGTAAGGATATTGACAACGCCTGTAAACTTTACCAATAGTTGTGCTTCTACGAACGGACCTTCATATACAGTTCTTTCTCCTAGTTCTAACACTACCACCACGCTAACAGCTGGTCAATCCTATACTTTTGAAATAACTCCTAATGGCACTGTAAACAGTGCTATTGGTTTTTGGGGCGATTGGAATGCAAACGGTACTTTTGAAACTACAGAATATACAAGCTTTGGAACAGGTAACCCATCAGGTACATTAGTATCTAGATCAATTACTCTACCCACAACAGTTACTGCTGGTTTAACAGCAGTTCGCGTTCGTACATCATCAGGAACGGTAAACAGTGGTAGTGCTTGTACTGCTTTTACAAGTGGTGAAACAATAGATTTCTTCGTTACGCTACAAGCTAGTGCTCCTGCTCCTTCTATAACTTCTTTTACACCAGCTGGTGGCAGAATTGGCGATGTTATTACTGTTAATGGTACAAACCTTACAGGTGCTACTTTCCGTTTTAATGGTACTGTAGCAGTTACCAACTCAAACACAGGAACACAAGCTCAAATTGTAGTGCCTACAGGTGCTACTACTGGTCGTATCAGTGTAACTACACCAGGTGGTACAACAGTATCTAACTTTGATTTTACTGTTTTTGGCGCTTTAGACTTTGTAATGAGCACAACGCCATTAACAACTTGTGAGGGTATTTATTATTCACCAAATGCCCCAGGTAACTATCCAAACAATAGTAACATAACTCAAGTAATAACTCCTGAAACAGCAGGCAACCAAGTAAGATTAGATTTCACCCAATTTGTACTTTCTGTTGGTGGCGGTCCTAACCCTGGCGATAGACTTCAAATTTTTAATGGTCCTACCATTGCTTCTCCAGCTTTACACAGTGGAACTGGCTTTGCTGGTACTCGCACTCCATTCTCAGTACAAGCAAGTAACCCAACAGGTCAGCTAACTTTAGTTTTCATATCAGATAACTTTAATAACGCCGCTGGTTTCCGTGCCGATTTAAGCTGTGTGGAAGTTACAGGTCCAGGTATTTCAGGGTTTAGCCCTGCAACTGGTGCCGTTGGTACAACAGTTACTATTTCAGGTTTTAACTTTAACGTTTCACCAGGTTTACAAGTTCGCTTTAATGGTACTTTGGCTACAGTTACTGCCAATACCGATAACTCAATTACGGTTACTGTGCCTACTGGCGCAACCACAGGTCCTATCACCGTAACTAACGGAGCAGGAAGTGCAACCAGTACCGCAGGTTTTGTTGTACCTGGGGGCTTGCCAACTATTACAAGCTTTACTCCTGATAATGGTTCAATTGGAAACACAGTAACAATCACAGGTACAAACTTGTTACCATTAACCAATGCACGCTTCACGGCTGCTTTTGGTCCTTTTGCTAATGCAACTGTTATAAGCAATAACGGTATTACTTTAGTAGTAACTGTACCTAACAATGCGGCCACCGGACCATTAACCGTAGTAACTGCTGCTGGTACAGCAACTTCAACTGCTAGTTATACAGTAAACGCAACACCAACAATTACTAACTTCACTGCTTCTGGTGCTATTGGTTCTCAAATTACTATTCAAGGTGCGAACTTTGCGCCAGGAGGTGTAGAACCTACCATTTTGATAAATGGTATTACGGCAACAGTAGTAAACTTTGGCGGAAATTTTGCCCAAGTAACGGTACCAGTTGGCGCTACTACTGGTCCTATCACAGTAACCACCTCAGTTGGTTCGGTAAACTCAATTTCTAACTTTATCGTATTAGAAAGCCCTGTTATTGCCAACTTTACTCCGGGTAATGGAGCAGCAGGTGCTCAAGTAACAATTACAGGTTCAAACTTAGCTGGCGGTACTTTCCTATTTAATGGAATTGCGGCAACTACACTATCAAACGATGGTAGTACTGCTGTAGTAACCGTACCTACAGGAGCCACCACTGGTTTTATAACAGTAACATCTCCTAACGGTTCCGGAACTTCGCAACCACGACAGTTCCAAGTATTGGTACCTCCAACTATTACCACGTTTACGCCTACTAGTGGTCCGGTAGGTACAGTAATTAATATTACTGGTACAGGATTTACTGGTGGAACTACAACTTTCCAAATAAATGGTGTAACTGCTGGTGGTGGCTCTCTAACAACCACTACTGCTCGTATTACTGTTTCTGCCGGGACAACCACAGGTCCTATCCGTGTTAGTAATGCTAACGGAGCAACAGTAACAGCAACAGATTTTACAGTAACTGGACTTGCTCCAACTATTACAAGTTTTACACCAGGAAGTGGTCCTGTAGGTACTACAGTTACAGTTAATGGTACAAACTTTACAAGTGGTACTTTCGTAATTTATGGTGGTAACCCTGTTCCAACCACTGTGCTAACTGCAAGCCAGTTAACTTTTGTTATACCAACTGGAGCAACTTCAGGTTTAATTTTTGTTGGTAATGCAAATGGTAATGCATTTAGTGCAACTACCTTTAATGTTACTGGTGGTTTAACCCCAACCATTACAAGCTTTACACCAGCCACTGGTTCTGTTGGGGAAGTAGTAAGTATTAACGGAACTAACTTCAACCTAGCCAATACGGAGGTTCGTTTTAATGGTGTGCTTGTAACAACCTTAATTGTAAATAGCACTAATAACATTCAGGTACTTGTTCCAACAGGTGCAACTACTGGTCCAATTACTGTTACCACGCCTAACGGTACAGGTACAAGTGGTACAAACTTTACTGTAGTTGTTCCTCCACCAGTAATTAACTTCTTTACGCCAGACCAAGGCGGAACTGGAGGTACTACAACCTTATTTGGTTCAGGTTTCACAGGTGCCACTTCGGTAACATTTAATGGTACCAACGCACTATTTGTGGTTAACGACGATGCAACAATTACTGCCACAGTTCCAGCTGGCGCAACCTCTGGTTTGTTAAGGGTTACTACCCCAGGAGGAGTAGCAACATCATTTGGCGCATTCACAATAACTACTTTACCAGTTATTTCAACTGTAAACCCAATTAATGGTATAATTGGTAGCACAGTAACTATAAGTGGTTCTAACCTTGGAAGTGCTACTAGCGTAACTTTGAACGGTACAGTTGTACCAATTCTTTCAAATACCAATACCCAAATTCAGGTACGTATACCTGCAGGAGCAACATCAGGTTTCTTCTCAGTTACAACAGCTACTGGAGTTGCTAATGATTTTGTTAACTTCTTCTCAGTTGAAATACCGCCAAGTATTACTGCCGTAAGACCATTATCTGGCAACGTAGGCGATATCATTGAAATTGATGGCAATGGTTTAACAACTGCTAACATCGCATTCAATGGAACAATCGCAGCTATTGTTGGTATTACAGGCACAGGTATTCAAGTTCAGGTACCAGTAGGCGCTACAACTGGCTTTATTACTGCTACCAGTGGTGTTGGTACTGCCACATCTACTTCAGTATTTACAGTTACTAACTTACGACCTAATATTGTAAGTATATCTCCAACTACAGGAGCTGAAGGTACTACAGTAACCATTTCAGGTTTCAACCTAGGTGGTGTAACCTCCTTGACTTTCGGAACAGTTCCAGCTACTTTCTTCCCTCTAAACGGAAACACCCTGCAAGCATTTGTTCCAGCTGGTTTAACAGGTAGCAATTTCATTTTTGTAGATGGTGTTAGTGGTAGAGATACTTCATTACAACAATTTACTGTTTTAGCGCCTTCATTCTGCGGTGCTCCTACAGTGTCTAGACCTAGATTAATCCCTACTACTACTTCAAACTCAACTTTAGTTACAGCTGGTTCAGCGTATGCCTTTAAGTTCTTTGGTAGTAGAGATAGCGTTTATATTTTCTCAACCTGTAATTCTGCAAGTGGTGAAGACTCATTCTTAAGAATATACGAAAGAACTGGTAATACCATCATTAACCAATCAGACGATGGTGGCTCTTATTGTAGTGGTCTTTCTGCTTCAATTGAATTTACTCCAGCTGCATCTGATACCTTTATTGTTCACTTAAGTAGGTTTACTTGCGGTGCCTTACTAACAGATCAACTGCTTACCTATTTCAGACGTGCAGTTACCTCGGTACCAGTAATTTTAAACTTTGAACCTGCAAGTGCTCTTGTTGGAACTCAAATTGAAGTAAGTGGTGCTAACTTTAATGGTGTTACTGCTGTAAGAGTTAATGGTGTAAACGCAACATTCACTCCACAAGGAGCTACTCGTTTATTCTTTACAATTCCTGCAGGTGCTACTTCTGGTCCTATTACCGTAACAACAGCTTCTGGTACTGGAACTTCAGCTACTAACCTAACTGTTTTAACTGCTAACTCACCTATAGTAAACTTTATAGCACCTACTTCTGGTACAGAAGGTACTTTGATTACTATTAACGGAACTAACTTAGGTCCTAACCCTATAGTTTCAATTAATGGTGTTGCGGTTACTGGCCTAACTGTAGATCCTACATTTACAACTATCACAGCTACCGTAGCCCCTGGAACCACTACTGGTGTTGTAAGAGTAAGCACTATAAATGGCAGCTTCACTACTACCGATCCATTTATCATTACTAGGACTGCTCCAGTTATTACTGCAGTTACTCCTAATAGTGGTGTTGTAGGTACAACTATTACAATTACTGGTTCTTCGCTATTAAACCCGACTTCGGTTTCATTCAACGGAACGCCTGCAGTAGTTACTGCTAGCACAAATAACAGCATTACTGTTACAGTACCAACTGGTGCTATTTCAGGTTTAATTGCCGTATCTAACGAAGTTGGAGTTGGCTTTAGCCCATCTGTATTTAACGTAGTATTACCGTTACCAACAATTACTAACTTCTCTCCTACCTCTGCTGCACGTGGAACTGAAGTAACAATTAATGGTACCAACCTTTTAGGTTCTAGTGTGTTCTTTGGAACAGCTGCTGCTACAATAAATTCAAACACAGCTACTCAAATAAGGGCTGTGGTTCCTGCTACTGCAGTAACAGCCCCAATTACAGTGGCAACTATTGCAGGAACTGTGGTTTCGACCAATAACTTTACTGTTATTCTTCCACCAGTTATTGCATCGTTTACACCTTTAGAAGGTGTTCCTGGCGATACTATTACAGTAACAGGTTCGGATTTATCATCAGTAACTAACGTAGCTATTGGTGCTACTTTCGCTACTAATATTGTTACAAATACAGCTACTAGCTTAAGATTTATTGTGCCAGTAGGTGCAAGCACAGCCCAAATCCGTGTAACTACAGGATTTGGTGCTACATCTTCTGTTGATCCATTCACTGTAATTCAGGCACCACAAATTACAAGCTTCACTCCAAGCAGTGGTTCTGTAGGTGCTAACGTAACTATTACAGGCTTAAACTTATTGAATGCTACCGTTCGTTTTAATGGAGTAATAGTTACTTCCTTAACAACTTCAAATAATAGCATTTCTGCTCAGGTGCCTTCTGGTGCTACTACAGGTTTTATCACTGTAACAAACAGAGCGGGTTCAATTTCTGCTACTACCCCTTTCATTGTGAACGGTGCAGGTCCAATAATTACTTCTTTTGACCCAGCTCAAGCGGCTATAGGTTCAAACGTACTTGTTTCTGGTGCAAACTTCACTGGCGCTACTAACGTATTGATAGGTGGAACTCGTGCTACTGCAACATTTGCTGTTATTTCTGATAACCAAATCAGATTTACAGTTCCAGCAGGTACTACTGATGGTCCTATTATTGTATTTACACCAAATGGTTCGGATACCTCTAATACCAACTTCCGTGTTAGTGCTACATTATTTGGAGCAGCTTGTGCTACAACTCCATTTGTAAACGGCGGAAGAATTTTCCCAGTAACTACCCAACGTACTGCCGATGCAGGTACTGGTTTTGCATATTACTATAAGTTCTTTGCTAACAGAGATAGTGCTTATATGTTTAGCACTTGTAGGTCGGGTATTCAAGGTCCAGGTAACGATCCTTTCCTACGAATTTACAGAGCTTCTGACGTAAATACTATTATAGCTCAAAACGACGACAATGGTGTTGTTTGCCAGAGCAACTTAGCTTCCCTTGATTTTACTACTACAGTGAACGATACGTTCTTTGTAGTTCTATCGCAGTTCCCTTGTGGTGTTTTGAATAACGGTTTGTTGTTAGACTATCAAACAAGATTTAACAATTTAGCACCTACAATTTATGATGCTAGACCAACTGCAGCTGCAATTGGTTCAACTGTTAGCTTAACAGGTATTAACTTTAACTCTGCAACAGCTTCGGTAACTATAAATGGTGTAGTTCAAACAATTATTGGAACTCCAACATCAAGCAGGTTATCATTCACAGTTGCTGCAGGTACTACTAATGGTAGAATTAGAGTTTCCAATGCAAACGGTTCAGATAGCACCGAATTCATTTTTGTGGTTAACGCTCCTGGTTCGCCAACCATCACAAACTTTACTCCGTTCACTGGTTTACCAGGAACTTCGGTAACTATTGCTGGTACAAATTTGGCAAGTCCAACAGCTGTTTTATTTAATGGTGTTCCTGGAACAATAGTGTCATCAAACGCTACGCAAATAGTTGTAAGAGTTCCAGGTGGTGCGGGTACAGGTCCAATTACCGTAACTACGGCTATTGGTTCAATTACTACTACCACTAACTTTATCTATCAATTCATTACGCCAACAATCGCAAGTTTTACTCCTACTTCGGGTACAGTGGGTACTTTTGTTCGTGTAAGAGGAGCTAATCTAGGTGGTTTAACTTCGGTAAGTTTTAATGGCGTTGTTGCAACAGCTATTACCAATGCAAGCGATACTGCCTTTACAGTAGCTGTACCAGTTAGTGCAACTACAGGTGCAATATCTGTTGTTACTCCAGGTGGTACCGCACTTTCTAGTGCTCCATTTACTGTAATTGTAAATACCCCAACCATTACAAGCTTTACTCCTTCAAATGGGGTTGTTGGTTCACAGGTAACTATTACAGGTACCAACTTAACCGCTGCAACTGTTTTCTTTGGTGGTATACAAGCAACTAACATTGTTTCAAATAGCGCAACATCAATCGTTGCTGTTGTTCCTGTAAATGCCCAAACAGGCCCTATTACAGTTACCACAAGCAGTGGTTTTGTAGTTTCATCTACCGACTATGTTGTTAGGGTTGCAAGTATTACATTTAATACCCCAACTGGTATTCCAACTCGTATTTGTGCTGGTTCAACTGCAACGGTTGCCGTAACAGTTACAGGAAACCCTCAGGGTACTAACGTATTTACTGTAGAAGGAAGCAATGGCTCAGGTAGCTTTGCCACTCCGTTTATAATAGGTTCATTAACAAGCTCTGCTTCTGGTGCCATTTCAATTCCTGTTACTATACCAAGTGCAGTTCGAGGAACTGGTTTCCGTTACAGAGTTGTAAGTACTGCTCCTGCTGTAATTAGCGGCGATAATGGTACCAATATTCAAATTGATACTGTTCCAAATACCCCAGTAGTAACTGCATCTGGTTCAACAGATTTATGTCCTGGTGGCACAGTAACTTTAACTGCTCCTTTAGCAACAAGCTACTTATGGAGTACTGGTGCAATTACTAGAGCTATTACAGTTTCAACTGCTGGTACATATACAGTTCGTGTAATTAATGGCCTTTGTACATCAAGTACATCTGTTCCAGTTATCATCAATACTTTCCCTAACCCAGGTCAACCAACAATTACTGCTAGCGGTCCACTTACTTTCTGTAGTGGTAACTCAGTAACCTTGTCTGGTCCTGCTGGTGCCAATGGCTACTTATGGAGTAATGGTGCAACTACTCAAACGATTAACGTAACTGCTTCAGGTTCTTTCACTCTTAGAGTTTCTAACGCTAATGGATGTCAGAGTCCAGTTTCAGCTGCTACTACAGTAACAGTAACTGGTGCACCTGCTGCACCTGCAATCACTGCTGGTGGTTCAACTACACTTTGTAATGGTCAAACTGTTCAACTTAATGGTCCTGCTGGTGCAACTTCATACATATGGAGCAATGGTGCTACAACCCGTAACATTACAGTTAGCACAACAGGTAACTATTCATTAGTTGTTACCAATGCAGGTGGATGTCCAAGTCCATCATCAAACGTGATTAACGTTTCTGCAGGTACTACTCCAGCAACCCCAACTATTACAGCTGGTGGTCCAACCACATTCTGTACAGGTGGCTCAGTTACCTTAACTGCCCCTGCTGGTGCAACAGGTTACTTATGGAGCAATGGTGCAACTACAAGGAGCATCACAGTAAATACATCTGGTAACTTCACAGTTCAAGTAAGTAATGCAGAAGGTTGTTTATCATTAGCTTCTGCTGGTACAAGTGTTACAGTTAACACCTTGCCAACTACACCAACAATTACTGCAAGCGGTGCCACTACATTCTGTACTGGTGGTTCAGTTACATTAACTGCACCAACTTCAGCAGGCTATGTTTGGAACACAGGTGAAACTACTCAAAGTATAGTTGTTTCAACTACAGGTTCAGTTACACTAAGAACGATAAATGCTTCAGGTTGTACTTCTGCTGTATCGGCTGCAACAGCTGTAACTGTAAACTTTGTTCCTGCCCAACCAACAGTAACCGTAACAGGTGCTACTACATTCTGCGAAGGTGGTTCAGTTACTTTAACTGCTCCTGCTGGTTTCCCTACTTATGTTTGGAGTAATGGTGCAACAACTCGTGCAATCACAGTAAACGCTGCTGGTAACTATTCTGTATCGGTTGCTACAGCCTTAGGTTGTACTTCAGTTGCTTCTGCTGCTGTTCCTGTAACTGTAAACACATTACCAACTACACCAACTATCACAGCAAGTGGTCCAACTACTTTCTGTTCAGGTGGTTCAGTTACGCTTTCTGCGCCAGCTGCAACCTCTTATATCTGGAGTAATGGAGCAACTACTCAAAGCATAAATGTTACCGCTTCTGGAACATTCACTGTAGCGGTTACCAACGCTGCTGGTTGTACTTCAGCTGTATCTGCTTCAAGAGCAGTGGTAGTAAATGCCACTCCTGCTCAACCAACAGTAACAGTTGGTGG